>CBDTZE010000112.1:0-6660 GCA_965364815.1 uncultured Nitriliruptoria bacterium
GCAGGTGCAGGGCATGGCCCATGGAGACGCGCACGGTCCGGCGGTAGAGCGGGTCTGCAGAACGCGGCCCCAACAGGACAGCATCGACGCCCAGCGCCGCCGCCGAACGGAACATCGCCCCGAGGTTGACCGGGTCGTTGGTCTCCTCGAGCACGAGGACCGTGTGCGCGTCGACGAGCACCTCGGCGACCGACGGAGGGTCACGCCGCTCCCCCGCCGCCAGGACGCGCTGGTGGACGTGGAAGCCGACGATCTCGTCGAGCTCCCTGGCCGCCAGCAGGAAGACCTCGGCGTCCTCCCCCGCCGCCGCGATCTCGCGGGCCTCGTCCTCACGGTCCGGCGCGGCCAGCACGGCGGTCAGCGGGAAGCGGGACCGGGCCAGCTCCCAGCTGACGTTGAGGCCCTCGGCCACGACCAGGCCGCTGTTCTTCTCCGACACGCCCCGGTCCTTGCGGCGCAGGCCGCGGAAGGGGTCGAGGCGAGGGTCGTCACGGTCGAGGGTCACGGGCCAACGTTCAGATCGGGGACAGCATCAGACCGTGACCGTAGGCAGCACGAGCGCGACGTCGAGCGCCGCCGCCAGGTCGTCCCACAGGTCGTCCACACCCTCAAGGCCGACCGAGACGCGCAGCGTCGCGGCGGTGACCCCGTAGGCCTCGCGCGCAGACTCCTCGACGAGGCGGTGCGTGAGTGCCGCCGGGTGCTGGATCAGGGTGTCCGTGCAGCCCAGGGAGACGGCAGGCGTGATCAGCTTCGTCGACTCGACAACGGCCGCTGCGGCCTCGAAGCCCCCGCGCACGTCGAACGCCAAGAGTGATCCCGGCCCCGCCATCTGCCGGCCGATCAGGCCCAGGGGGTCCTGCCCCGGCAGTCCCGGGAACCGCACGCCGACGACCGCGGGGTGCTCCCCCAGTCGGGCAGCGAGGACCGCCGCAGACCGCTGCGCAGCCTCGACCCGCAGGGGCAGGGTGGGCAGGGATCGATGCAGCAGCCACGCGGCCTGTGGGTCCAGGACAGCACCCGTGAGGATGCGGACCTGCCGGACCGCCTTGGCACGCAGGTCGTCGGTCACCACGATGCCGGCCAGGACGTCGCTGTGGCCACCGAGGAACTTGGTGGCGGAATGCACCACATACGCCGCCCCGTGGCGCAGCGGTTGCTGGAGGATCGGCGTGGCGAAGGTGTTGTCCACCATGACCGGCACGTCGCCGGCGGCGGCGCAGACGGCCGCGATGTCCACCATGGCGAGCGTGGGGTTGGCCGGAGTCTCCACCAGGACCAGTCGCGTGTCCGGACGGATCGCGCCCGACACCTCGCTGGCCGTGGTCCAGGTCACGTCGATCCCGAGCATGCCCGACGCGAGGAGGTGGTCCGTGCCGCCGTACAGCGGACGGACACCGACGACGTGGTGGCCGACGGCGCCGGAGGCGACGAGCACGGCGGTGATCGCAGCCATCCCGGAGGCAAAGGCGATCCCGGCCGCCCCGTTCTCGAGTCGCGCGATCCCCTCCTCCCAGCGGGCCGTCGTGGGGTTGTGGAGTCGGGAGTAGACGGGACTGTCCGCCGTGGCATCACCCTCGGCCCAGGCCATCAGCGCCAGGCCGCCGGCCTCCAGCGCCGGGAGGGGGTACGTGGATGAGCGATCCAACGGCGGGGCGTGCACGCCCAGGCGTCGCAGGTCCTCGCGACCTCCGTGAACCGCCGCACTCCGCGTGCTCAATCGGTTGTTTTCCATGGTTCGTCTCCCGGTTCGGCTCCAACACCAATGATCCACGGTTCACTGCCGAAATACACCGAACGAAATGCGGTAGATGAGCGACGAGGTCACCCTGGACCGAACGGATGTGGCGATCGTGCGCGCCCTGCAACTCGACGCGCGCCGCACCAACCGCGACCTGGCCGCCACGGTGGGACTCTCCCCCTCCGCGTGCCTCGAGCGGGTCCGACGCCTGGAGACCGCCGGCGTGATCGTCGGCCATCACGCCCGTGTGAACCCCGTTGCGGTCGGGATCGGTCTCGAGGTGATGCTGATGGTCCGACTCCAGCGCCACACCCGCACGACGCTCGACGCGTTCCAGAAGCACTGCGACGGCCTCGAGGAGGTCCTGTCCCTGTGGCACCTGACCGGGTCGAGCGACTACGTGCTGCACGTCGCCGCCCGCGACCACGCCCACCTGCGCGACTTCCTGATGGACGACTTCACGACACGCCCGGAGATCGCCCACCTCGAGACCCACATGGTGCTGTGGAGTCATCGCAAGGCCGCGTGGCCGATCTGGCCCTGATCCGAAAAAGGCACAAGCCCCGACCCTGGTGGGGGTCGGGGCGTGTGGCTTTCAGGCGGTGGTGACTTCGGTTGCTCCCCGTGACCGATGCCGCCCGCAGGTTCCCGTGCCAGCGTCAGCCAGGCCGCGGGGGGGAAGTCGGAGCCGGACGATGTCCAAGCTCCGAAGTTTGGTGCCAGCGGTGCACGCCTGACGGCGGCGACCGCGTCTCCGATTGGCGAGGATAGGCAGACACGTTCGCGGTCGGCCTCCCTGTCACGGGAGCGCTCACCACGTGGGATTGTGCGCCCGACTTCGCCCGATTTTCTCTTCTCAGTTGCGCTTTCGGATTGTCCGACCCGCGGCGACCAGAGCGAGCCCGGCCAAGGCCAGGCCGCCACCGGTTGCGGGAAGCGGTGCGGAGGCCGGCTCGGTCTCCGGTGCCGGGGCGGGTGCCGGGGCCAGGGCCGGTGCCGGGGCGCTGGTGTCCAGGAAGACGCTGGCGTTCTCCGGCGGCTGCTCCCAGTCGACCTCACACGCGCCGAAGTCCACCGAGGTCAGGTCGGCCGCGTAGGGCGGGAACGCCAGGTCGGTGTACTCGTCGTAGTAGGTCGTCTCCGTGCGGAACGGGAGTTCGACGGTGGCGGCGGTGATCTCGACGTTGCCGCCGGTGTTGACCGGGTTGTGCTCCACCGACTGGCTGGTGAACAGGACGCCCAGTCGGGAGCCCTCCTCGAGGACGAAGTCGCTGGGCCAGCCGTTGAAGGAGACCGTCGAGCCCTGGCCCGTGCTGGCGTCCTCCTCGAGCAGTGCGGCGCCGCGGGCGATGAGCTCGCCCCGACCGTCCTCGCCGATGGCGTAGACGCGCGTCAGGAGGTTGGACATCGGCAGTTCAGGCGAAGCCTGGACGTGGAAGATCGGCTCGCCGGAGAAGTGGACCGTGTACGGAAGCTGCGGCGTGCAGCTCCAGATGCCCTCGTCCTCGGCCGCGTTGACGTCGTCCACGTAGGAGCCCTCGTTGAGGGTCATCTCGAACATCTGGACGTCCGACGGCGGGTAGGTGTCCGCGGCGTACCAGTCACCGAGGTTGGTCTGGATGCGGGTCTGCTGGTTCAGGTTCACCGGCAGCTCGTAGGTCGGCTGGTCCTTGAGGTTGACCTCGAGGAAGTCCATCACCTCGATGAAGAAGTCCTCACGGTTGACCTCGTTGCCACGCACGTGGTCCCAGTGCCCGAACCAGCCCTTGTGGTACCCGGGCAGGTCGGAGAAGACGTCCAGCAGGTTGGTCGGCTTCGTGTTGACGTCCTGGAAGCCCATGGTCCAGAAGGTCGGCACCATGCTCTTGGTGGCCTCAGGGATCAGGTTGCGCTCGACCCAGTAGTCCAGCGTCCGGTCGAAGCCGGCCGTGGCCGCCGCCTGGTTCTCGGGCCAGCACTCACCGGCGCGGGCGGTCGACTCCGCGGACTGCGCGTGCTCCTGCGCGTCGCCGTCCGTGCCGATCGGCTCGTTGTCGTACAGCATGTAGAGGGATGTCGTGGCGTACCAACCGGTGTCCCAGTGCACACCGTTGTCCCACGCGAGGCGGTAGCCCTCGATCAACGGCGCCTGGATGACGGCGGCGGCGAGGTGCTCCGGGTGCTGCGCGATGGCCATGACCTGCGTCCAGGCGTCGTACGACTTGCCCCACAGGCCGACCTTGCCGCTGGAGTAGTCCTGCGATCCGAAGAAGTCGACGGCGCTGGCCATGTCGGTCTGCTCGCCGATGCCGCCGTAGTCGTTGCAGTTGGCCGAGGAGCCGTAGCCGCGGGTGTCGACCTGCGCCCAGCCGTAGCCGTTGGCGAAGATGTCGGCGCCCTCGATGAAGTCGGCGAAGCGCTCGACCGGGCCCTCACACGTGGGCGACACCGACGTGACGGACTTCGAGCAGGAGAAGTACGGGCCACCCGAGATGATCATCGGCCAGCCGCCCTGCGGGGCGTCCTCCGGCGGTCCGGGCAGCAGCACATCGGCGTGCAGCATCGTCCCGTCGTGGTCGTTCGGGAAGTTCACCTCGCCGTACCAGCCGGACCCCATGGGGCCGTCACCGGCGGGGAAGGCCTGCTGCGAGGAAGCCTGCGAGGAGGCAGCCTGGGCGGGCGCGGCGGACGAAGACGCGATCGGGGCTGCAACCACGGTGGTGGCGGCAACGGCGAGCGTCGCGAGGGTGCGAAGAATCATCATGTGCTCCGTTTCCCCGTGGCGCCGCCAGACTCCTGCCCACCGTGCGCCCTTCGAACCCGATTTGGCGGAGCCTTTGACCGTGATGGCGCCAGACCCGTCAGCGACGCGCCCGAAAGGGGATCGCAAGGATGCTGGCCAACGTGCGCAGGGTCTGCCTGTCGCGGCCGTCGAGGGGCTCCCGTTCGCGCACCGCGACGAGAGAAACACCGTCGAGCCCGAAGTCGTCAACGTGGAGCCGCAGCCCGCGACCCTCGGGCTCGAGACGGTCGAGGATGGCCTGGACGCCGCCTTGGCGCATTTCTTCCACGAGCTCGGGCGAGCGCCCGACCACCACGGCCTCGAGGCCGTCGGGCGCATTGGCCGGCACCTCGAGCGCGAGAAGATCGAAGTCGACCGACATGGCCAGTTGCCCCAGGATCGACGCCACGGGCGAGGTCTGGCCGAGGGCCGCCACCACCTGGCGCGTGGCCAACCCCAGCGCTTCGCTGTGTCGGGCGATGCGCAACACCCGCTCGTGCTCCTGCGTGGCGATCAAGGCCATGGCTGCGCGATCGGCGACGACCCGCAGCAGGTCGATGTCCTCGGCGTCGAAGGACGCCGGCTCGTCCGACATGGCATAGACGACGGCGACGGCGACACCCCGGGCCATCACGGGCAGGCCGACGTACGAACGCATCCCGGCTTCGAGGAGCATCCGGTTGGCGCCGAAGGGATCATCAGCCAACTCGCTGACGTACAGGCCGTGCCCCGACTCCACGATGAACCGGGTGGCTCCTCCCGAGCGGACGCGAGTGGCGGAGTGACCGGCGGTCTGGCCCGCGACCGTCGAGGCTGACGTGGTGAAGGAACCGTCTGCCGGATCCTGCAGGATGATCGACACACCCCCGCGAATCCCGAGCAGGTCGTCGATGACCTCGACCACCCGCTGCAGCGTCGCCACGGTTCCGGCGGAGAGATTGTCGGCCAGCCCCATCCGCGCGATCGCGGCAAGGCGCTCGAACTGGTGCATCGAGGTGCCATCCGGCCGAACGGCGGCTGCGGCCATGCAGGCGGCGAGCGCTGTCGGATCCACGCCGTCGGGCGCATGCACCCCAACGGGGAACAGTGGTGCGTCGCTCACGTGGCGTCGTCCTCCAACCAAATGGGGCGCTCCGGGACCTGCACGACGGCCACCGTGCCATGGGGGCGATTGGCCTCGAGCCAGACGCGCCCACCGTGGGCGTCGACGATCCTCGCCACGGTCGACAACCCGATCCCCGAGCCGCTCACGAGTTCCTGCGTCCCTCGATCGAACATGGAGAAGACGCGTTCGCGATGCTCCTCGGGTACGCCGCAACCTTCGTCGCTCACGAGGACCTGCAGTCCGTCGGGGACGGAAACGGCACTGATCCGGACGCGCGGGGGCTGGTGCGGTCGAGTGAACTTCAGCGCGTTGGCAAGCAGGTTCTGGATGACGACACGAAGGCCGTCGGCATCGACCCAGGCCGGCGGGAGCGGGTCGATCTCAATGGTCGCGCGCGACACCCGGATCGGGTCCGCGAGGTCCACCATCACGTGGTCCACCAGTGCCCGCAGGTCCGTGGTGCGCCTGGCGAGATCGCCGACCTTGACCTTGGCGGCGTCCAGGAGGGCCTGCATGGTGTCGGCCATCCGGTGCGTGGCCTCGACGGCCCGCTCGGCGCACTCCCGACCTTCCTCACTGAGGACATCGCCTTCGGTGACGAGCACGACCTCGACCAGTCCGGCGATGGATGCCAGGGGTGAGCGCAGGTCGTGCGACACGACGTGGGCGAACTGCGCCAGCGATTCGTTGGATGCACGCAGTTCGACGGTTGTGGCGGCACGGGCCACGGAGGTGGTGACCAAGCCGGCCAACTGCGTCAGGGTCGAGAAGTCGTCCTCGTTCAGCGGCTGGGCCTCCCGCAGGGCGACCAGTCGGGCTGGGCCGCCTTGGCCGTCGCCCATGGCGACCACCCGCGCATGCCCCGAGGCGATCTGCTCCGCCAGCAACTCCGTGAGCGCCTGCGGGCGCGCGCGCGTGGCCCAGCCGACGGGGCGGCGACCGCGGACGCAGGTCTCGAAGTCCTCGCGAGGCCGGTCCGGCAGCAGCGCAATCGCGTCGAGCCCCATGGTGTCGGCCGCATGGTCCAGCAGTTCCCCGAGCAGCAGGCCCGGG
>CBDTZE010000113.1:0-6602 GCA_965364815.1 uncultured Nitriliruptoria bacterium
TCGAGGAAGTAGGCGACGGTCGAACCGGTGCCCAACCCCAGTCGCATCCCGCTGCGGACATGCTCCACGGCAGCCAGGCCGGCAGCCTTCTTGGCGGGATCGACGGTCATGGTGACACTTTCTGCATGTTTGCGGTGGTTTTTGCGCACTTCGGGTCCGAGATCACGAAGATTCTTCGTCATCCCAGTCTGCGAGCAACATCGGGAGCTCGGCAAGACCTTCAAGGATGAGGTCCGGCTCGAGGCCGTCGGGCAAGTCCTGGAGTTGGCCCCACGGGCCGCGCTGGAGCCAGCACGTCCGGAAACCATGAGACGCGGCGGGCTCGATGTCGTTGTCGACACGGTCCCCGACGTAGAGGACGGCCTGGGGGTTGTCGACGTCGAGGCGATCGAGCAACTCGTCCCAGAACTCCGTCGAGGGCTTCTCCGCCCCGAGGTCCTCACTGGTGGCGACCCACGCGCACGGCAAGTCCAGGGCTTCGAGTTGCGCCTTGCGGCGGGCGGGTTGGTTGCCGGCGATGACGACCTTCACACCCGCGTCCACCAGGGCTTGCAGCGAGGGTCGGACGTCGGCATAGAGGTCGTCCTCCCGGAAGCCCTCGTATCGCCGCTCGTGTTCGTCCTCGTGCTCTTGCCAGTCGACGTTCGGCGCGAGGTGGGGGAAGACCGAGGGCCAGTCCTCGCCTTGGGCGATCGCCGCGCCGAGGACCGCCCCGAACGTCAGCGGGGACACCCCGATGATCTCCGCCCACGTCGCCCAGACACGAGTCTCGTCAAGCAGGACTTCACCGACGTCGAAGACGACGATCGTGGGACGTCCATGTTCCACGTGGGACCTTGTCAACTCATCTGACATAGTGTCTCACGCTCCGCGTTCGACGGCGAGCGTGAGCAGACGCTGGCACAGCGCCTCGAACTCGTGACCGGCGGCGCGCGCGGCCATCGGGAGCAGCGAGGTCTCCGTGAGGCCCGGACAGGTGTCGACCTCGAGGATGACGGGCGTGCCGTCGGGGCGGACGATCATGTCGGCGCGCGAGACGTCGCGGGCTCCGAGCGCCCCGACCGCGGCAACCGCGGTCTCGGCGCAAGCCGCGAGCACCTCGGCGTCCAGCCTCGCTGGGACGTGGAAGTCGGTGGCGCCGGCGGTGTAACGCGCCGAGAAGTCGTAGGGGCCCTCCTTGGGCACGATCTCGACGGCCGGGAGTGCCTCACCGTCCAGCACGGAGACCGCGATCTCCGTTCCCTCGACGAAGGTCTCGACCAACACGCCGTCGGCGTAGGAGAACGCGCCCATGATCGCCTGGGGGAGCTTGTCCGGGGACTCGACGAACGACAGGCCGATGGAGGAGCCGCCGGTCACGGGCTTGACGACACAGCGCGGACCCAGTTCATCGGCGATGCGGGCGATGGCGGCCGCGGCACCCATCTCACGGAAGGCCTGCTGGGTCAGGGCCACCCCGGCAGGCACGGTGAGCCCGGCGCGGGCGTACAGGCCACGGGCGATCGGCTTGTTCCACGCCAGCGAGGACGCCAGCGAATCTGGGCCCGTGTAGGGGATCCCCATGAGGTCCAGGATGGACTGGATGGTCCCGTCCTCGCCCGCAGAGCCATGCAGCGTGAGGAACACGACCTCGACCTCACCGGAGCCCAGGCGGGCGACCAGGTCGGCATCCACGTCAATCACGCTGACGGTGTGCCCGGCGTCTCGGAGGGTGTCGGCTACGCGGGATCCTGAGCGCAGGCTGACCTCGCGCTCGAAGGAGATCCCGCCGGACAGGACGGCGACATGCACGATTCTTGCTCCTGCAGGTGGAGAAAACGAGGAAAGAAGAGGGACGGCAGAGGTGCCGTCAGGTGCCGTAGACGGCCCGTGAGAGCTCGATCTCGTCCGAGAGCAGCTCGCCGAGGCGTTGGACACCCTCGCGGATGCGGTCGACCTCGGGGAACGAGTAGCAGAGCCGCAGGTGGTTGCGACCCGAGCCGTCAGCGAAGAAGCCCGTCCCGGGGACGTAGGCGACCCGGTTGGTGATGGCCTTGGCCAACAGGTCCGAGGTGTCGATGGCAGCCGGCACCTCGACCCAGATGTAGAAGCCGCCCGTGGGGACCGTGTGGTTGCAGCCCTCCGGCAGGTGCGCATCGAGGGCCGTGAGCATGGCCTCGGCCTTCTCCGCGTACACGTTGCGGAAGGTCTTGACCTGGTCCTGCCACGGCTGCGTCGCGAGCCAGCGCTCCACGATCATCTGCGTCAGGTTCGAGGGGCAGAGGTCGGCGGCCTCACGCAGCAGCACCAACTTGTCGCGGACGGGCCCGGGCGCGGCGATCCAGCCGGTGCGGACGCCGGGCGCGATCGTCTTGGAGACGGTGCCGACGTAGACCACACGATCGGGGATCAGTTCGCGGATCGACGGGTAGGTCTGGCCGTCGAAGTCCAGCAGGCCGTAGGGGTTGTCCTCGAGCACGATCAGGTCGTGACGCTCGGCCAGCTCCGCCAGTTGTTCGCGGCGGGCGACCGACAACGACACGCCTGCCGGGTTTTGGTGATTCGGGATCGTGTAGACGAGTTCGCAGCGACGGCCCTGGGACTTCAGCCTGGCCAACGCGTCCTCGAGGGCGTCGACGTCCATGCCGTCGGCGTCCATCGGCACGTGCTGGACGTCGGCCTCGGCGGCGGCAAAGGCCCCCAACGCCCCGACGTACGTGGGTCCCTCGGCCAGGATGATGTCGCCCGGGTCGACGAACGCCTTGGTGACCAGGTCGATGCCCTGCTGGCCCCCGACCGTCACGACGAGGTCGTCGGTGTGGGCCGGCACGCCCTCGGACGCCATGACGCCGACCAGTTGCTCGCGCAGTTCGGGGCGGCCCTGGCCACCGCCGTACTGCAGAGCCGTCGGTCCGTCGGTCCGCAGCAGGTCCACGACCACGGCCTCGACCGCGTTGAAGTCCAGTGCCGAGGTGGCCGGCATGCCGCCGGCGAACGACACGATCTCCGGCCGCGAGGCAACCGCGAAGAGGGCGCGGATCTCCGAGGCCTTCATGCCACGCACGCGCTTGGCGTATCGCTGGAGATAAGGGTCGCTGTCGAGGCGCACGGTGGGGTCCTGGCCTTGCAGGGTTTACGCTCGACCGAGCGTAGCCGCGCCCCGACCGGGGCTCGCTGACGGCCACGTCCGAATGACCCTCACGCACGGGAGCCACGCCATGGACGCTGATCCTCGCGAGGAGGCGGTCCGCACGCCCGGTGTCGAGGTCGATTCCACCGGCGTGCTGCGCGATGAGCACGGGGCACTCGACCCCGCGACGGCCGAGGCCGAGATCGTGGGCCACGGCGGTTGGCAGCGGGGCGTCGTCGGTGTGGGTGTCGGTCTGCTCGCGGGCCTGGTGGCCCGGCTCGTGGTGCGTGGTGACACCAACAACGGGTCGACCTCGTGAGTCGCCCGGGACCCCTGGTCTCGGACGTCCTCGGTGCGTTGCCTGATCGTTGCCGCGAGTGCCTGTTCTGGGAGCTCGGCCACCCGCGCCCCGACCCTCGCACGAAGCGGGTCGTGGACGAGTTGGCCGGCGACCCGAAGGTCAGCAAGCATGCGTGGTGTGCCTCGCAGGGCCTCGATGCGGGTGCCCCGGGTCGGGTGATCCACCGCGACGAGAAGGTGGTGGCCTACGCCCTGTTCGCTGGTCCCGGGGAGTTCTCGCCAAGGCGCCCGCCGATCCCGGCCACGTCCGACGACGCGCTGGTGCTGGCCACCATCTGGGTCGAGCGAGCCTGGCGGGAGCAAGGCCTCGCGAGGCAGTTGGTCCAGGCCACCATCAAGGAGGCCATGCATCGCGGGTTGCCTGCCGTCGAGGCCTACGGCGACCGGCGCCACCGCGACAGCGACTGCGTGCTGCCGGCGATCTACCTCCTCCACGAGGGTTTCGTCGTGCATCGCGAGCACCCGCGTCACCCGCTGTTCCGGCTCGACGTGAAGCGCACCGCCCGGTGGACCAAGGACCTCGAGGCGACGTGGGACGGCGTCCGTGAACGTCTGCCGCGACGCGTCGGCGCCCCGGCACCTGCCCCGAGGACCAGCACCGCCACGGGCCCCGACCCCTCGCCCTGAGCCCGACCGACTCCGTCAGGCGTTGACGGGGTCCGCTTCTTCGACGTTCCTCGTGGAACGGTCGTCGCGCCGGCCACGCAGATAGACCAGCAGAGCCTCGGCGATCGCCTCGGCGACCTTGGCCTGGTACTCCGGGTCGGCCAGCAACCGCCCCTCCTCGGGGTGGGTGGCGAAGCCGGGTTCGACCATCACCGCGGGAGCGCGAGACTCGCGAAGCAACGAGGCGTTGACGGCGTGGATGCGGCAGTTCGGCGTGCCCGTGGCGTCGCAGATCCCGTCGACCAGGAGTTGCGCCAACCAGCGGCCACGTTCGGAGACGTAGCGCTCGACGCCGAAGTAGTAGGCGGCTGCGCCTCGCGCCTCGGTGGCCTCCAGGCCGTTGCAGTGGATCGAGACGATCGCCGCAACGTCCTCGACGTTCGCCAGTCGGGCACGGTCCGAGGGGTCCGGTGTCGTACCGGGTCCTCGCGAGAGCACCGGTTGCAGCCCGTTGGCGGCCAGGCGTCCCGCGACGCGATTGGTGATCGCCCAGGTGATCTCGGCCTCGGTGACGCCGTCGATCGTGACGTGCCCGGGGTTGTCCGGGCCGTGCGAGGGGTCCAGCAGCACACGGACGCCGGCCAGCGAGTCGCTGCCGTGGGCCCGCATCGAGGCGCGTTCCTTGACCGCGAAGGCCGGGGAGTCCTGGTGGGTCCGGTGCAGCCGCCGCAGGGCGGCCACCGTCTGGGTCCCGGCGCGGCTGTCCTCCGCCAGGCCGACGTTCATCTGGAACTCGTGCAGGGCGGCCTGGGTCCGGGTGCCGAACACCCCGTCGACGTAGCCCGCGTCGAACCCGAGACGGTTGAGTCGCTGCTGCAGGTCGACGACGTCGTCGCCCCGGAGCATCGGGCTGGTCAGGTAGAGCAGGCGATCACCCAGCGCCAGGCCGGCGGCGACCAGCGACAGCCAGGTGTCGGGACCGACGATGCCGTCGGAGACCAGGCCCCGGTCCTGCTGGAAGGCTCGGACCGCCGCTTCCGTCGGGGGCCCGAAGACCCCTGGCTCGTCGATCCACTCGACGTCCGAGTCGTCGTCGAGCTCGCCCGGATCGGGCAGCTCCACCAGTCGTCGCGCCTCCACCCGCTTGCGAGCGTCACCGGTGTAGCCCAGCGCAGCGAGGCGCTGCTGGACGTCGGTGACGGCGTTGCCGGTCTCGCCGGTTTGGATGGGTTCCACGCCGCGGAGGGTAGGGGTGCGGCACCCTTGGCAGCCGCCCGGTCGTCCGGCGGGCCCCAGACCACGCAAGGACCGTCCATGCCGACCATCCCGGAGTCCCCATGGACGCGGTGACCGCCGTCGAGGTCCTGGTCTGGATCGGGACGATCACGTTCGCGGCGTCCGGTGCCCTGGTGGCCGTCGAGCGCCGCTTCGACCTCGTCGGGGCGCTGGTGCTGGCGGCCGTCACTGCGGTCGGTGGAGGCTCGATCCGAGACATCGTCGGCGGCACCACGCCGCCGGCCGTCTTCAGCAACGAACCGCTGCTGTGGACCGTCTCGGCAACCGGCCTCCTGGTGTTCTTCAACGCGTCGAGGTTCAACCCGTCGAAGGCCAGCGCCCGGCGCTCCCTCTACGTCCTGGACACCGTGGGGCTCGGGCTCTTTGCCGCCCTGGGTGCAGCGAAGGGCCTGGAGGTCGGCTTCGGCTTCTGGGGCACGGTCTTCGCAGGCGCCGTCAGTGGCGTCGGCGGTGGCGTCCTGCGTGACCTGCTCAGCGGCCGGGTCCCCGGAATCCTGTATCGGTCCGGTGACCTGTACGCGTCCGCGGCGGCCGTCGGCGCCGGTGTCGTTTTCCTGGCCGACACCATCGATCCGACGGCGGCCCTGGTCGGGGGCACGCTCGTCACGATCGCGGTCCGGGTCGGCAGTCGACTCGCGAACCTGTCGCTGCCCGTGCCGCGCCCCGACGACGAACCTTTCGGTGACGTCGGGGAGGACGCGGTCAGGGGATGACCCGCGAAAGGATCAGAGCGCGCGCGGCTCTTCCCACAGGGCCTCGTCGAGCTCCTGCTCACGCTTCTTCTTCAGCAGGCCCATGACGGCCGCGGCCACGAACAGCAGGAGCATCAGCGCCTTGCCCTTGCTGCCGCTGGTTGCAGAATCGTCCATCGTGTGCTCCCTGTGGATGGTGGTGGTCTGCAGGCTATCCACGTCCCTGTGGTGCCTGTCGGCGTCCCGGCCGTGGTGTCCGTAGCCTTGGTGCGTACCGAACGAACGATGACCGTGTCTCCTCGCAAGAGTGTCCTGCCACCACCCCTGACCATCGGTGACGTGACCATCGAGGCCGGCAAGTCGGAGCGGTTCGAGCTCAAGGTCGCGCGGCTGCCAACCGGGTCCTGGGCCTCGTTGCCGGTCCAGGTCATTCGCGGCCGCAAGGACGGGCCGACCGTCTGGATCTCCGGCGTCGTTCATGGTGACGAGATCATCGGTGTGGAGGTCATCCGGCGGGTCCTGCCTCACCTCGACCGTCG
>CBDTZE010000114.1:0-6597 GCA_965364815.1 uncultured Nitriliruptoria bacterium
TGACCTACCTGCTCCCACGTCTGCGTGGTTGGGGTACGGCGCTGTCGAGGCAGGCCGGTGGTCGCGTCGCCGGCGGTGGCGGCATGGGTGGCCGTGGTCCCGGTGAGACGCAGTTGGAGGTCGATCGACGCAAGATCATGCGCCGCTCCGCGAAGCTGCGGCGCGACCTTGTCGAGTACGAACGCATCCGCCGCACCAAGTCGGCCCGCCGCGAACGGACCGGTCTTCCTGCCGCGACGATCGTCGGCTACACGAACGCCGGCAAGTCCTCGCTGCTCAACCGCCTCACCGGCGCCGACGTGCTGGTCGAGAACCAGCTCTTCGCGACCCTGGACACCACGGTCCGACGCCTGTCGATCCACGACGGCCGTGACGTGCTGTTGTCCGACACGGTCGGCTTCGTGCGCAAGTTGCCGCACGGCCTCGTCGAGGCCTTCAAGTCCACGCTGGAGGAATCCACCCGCGCGGACCTGCTGGTGCACGTCGTCGACGCCAGCCACCCCGAGGCCGAGGCCCAGGTGCTGGCCGTCCGTGAAGTGCTCGAGGAGATCGGCGCGGACAAGTTGCCCGAGCAGTTGGTGCTCAACAAGGCCGATGCCGCCGACCACGCCGGGACCGAGGCGTTGGCACGTCGGCTGGGCGATCACTTCGGCCACGAGCCGATCATCGTCTCTGCCCACACCGGCCAGGGCATCGACCGGCTCATCGAGGCACTGGCGGATCGGCTGCCCGGGGCACGCATGGTCATCGCCGCGCGTGTGCCCGTTGCACGGGCCGACCTCATTGCCGCCGCCCACGCCAACGGTGACGTCACCCGCGAGGAGTGGGGCAACGAGTTCGTCGACCTCGAGGCAAAGGTCGACAAGGACACCGTCCTCGCGCTGCGCGAGTGGCTGCTTGTCGACCCGTTCGAGGTCGCGCCGGAGTGGTGGGAGCCACTGGCGACGACCTGAGACCGAACGGCCCGGGCCGTGCGGTCAGAGGCTGCGCAGGACCGTCACGACCTTGCCCATGATCCGGGCGTCGTTGTCCGCCGTGACCGGGATGGGATCGAAGTGCTCGTTGGCCGGGTCGAGGAAGATCTCGCCGGCCTTGGTGCGGCGGAAGAACTTGACCGTCGCCTCACCATCGATGAGCGCGGCACACATCTCGCCCTGCTCCACGTTGGCCTGTTCGCGGATGACGACCAGGTCGCCGGAGTGGACCCCGGCCTCGATCATGGATTCGCCGCGGACGCGCAGCATGAACAGCGTGCCGTCGCCGACCAGTTCCTTGGGCAGCGGGTACATGGCCTCGACACGCTCGTCCGCGAGGATCGGACCACCGGCGGCGATCTCGCCGACCAGCGGGACGTTGCGGCTGGAGGACGGGCGCATCTCCAGGTCCGTCTCCAGGTCGCGGCCCAGTTCCAGGGCACGAGGCTTCGTGGGGTCGCGGCGCAGGTAGCCACGTTCCTCGAGGGTCGCGAGCTGTGCGTGCACGGAGCTGGGTGAGCTCAGGCCGACGGCGTCGCCGATCTCACGCACGGAGGGCGGGTAGCCGTGGTCGTCCACGTGGGCGTGGATGACTTCCAGGATCAGCTGCTGGCGCTCCGTGAGGGCCGGGCGACCCCCGGCATCAGCGACGTTGGCCGTGGACATGGGGCTCCCCTGGATCGGTCAAATGGCATCGAACGGGCGTTCGGTGCCCACCGTAGCGCCGCGGCGTGCGCGTGGCAAACACTTGTTCGACTGGACTTGACGATCGAACGTTCGTTCGGTTGGCTGTTCGAACAGACGTTCTGTGGAACGGTTCGGCCACTCGGCCGGCCGGATCCGGCAGGAAACGTGGCAAACGGGCCCGTTGGTTGCAGTTCGACCGAAAGACGAGCCGATCACAAGAACAACAGCACCAACACCGTTCCCTCCAGCAACACCACTCGTTGGAAGAAGCAGTCACTGAAAGACACATCCCCGGTCCGCCGGAAGGCGTGTCACACCCCCTCTCTACCGTCGGAACGACCGCCCCCGCGGCCCCCGAGACCGAGGAACCCATGATGGCCATCGCCCCCCACGCACCCGCCGCCCCGGCGTTCCGGATCCCTGCGCCGGCCACGCCCGCCTCCCCGGACGAGCTCCGGTACGCCACCGACGTCGCACCCTCCCGCGCCGTCTACCTGCGACGCCGTGCCGCCGTGGCCTTCGCAGTCATCCTCGTCGCGGTCGGCCTGGTCCTGTTCGGCTCGGCCATCGGTGCCGAGGCCGGTGGCGCCACGCCCCTGACCGGCGGCCACGTCGTCGTGGAGCCGGGCCAGACGCTCTGGAGCATCGCCCAGGACAACGCCCCGGCCGGGACGGACCTGCGCAGCTACCTCGCCGACCTGCAGGACCTCAACGGCCTCGACGACGGCCAGGTCGCCGCGTGGGCCGTGGTCCTGCTGCCCCGCACCTGAGTCACACAAGCCACCGACGCGGTCCCCGACGCCACCCGCGGACGGACCGCGTCGGTCCTTTTTCGCGAGTGCCGCTGCGGACGGTCAGCCCTTGGGCGGGGCGGCCTTGCGCAGCGTGGAGAGCTCGCGTTCGAAGTCCTCGGGCTGCTGGAAGTCCTTGTAGACCGAGGCGAACCGCATGTACGTGACGGTGTCGAGGTCGCGGAGCTGACCCAGGACGGCGATGCCGATCTCCTCGGTCGTGAGCTCGGAGCGGTTCAGCGTGCGAAGTTCACGCTCGACGGAGATCGCCGCCAACTCCAGCTGCTCGACGGGGACGCGGTCCTTCGCGGCACGCAGCATGCCGTCCAGCACCTTCTCGCGACGGAAGGCCGACACGGACCCGGAGCGCTTGCGCACGAACAGGGCGGCCGCCTCGATGCGCTCGTAGGTCGTGAAGCGCGTGTCGCAGTGGGCGCAGATCCGGCGACGTCGGATGGCCTGGCCGTCCTCGGCCGGGCGCGAGTCGATGACGCGGTCCTCGTCGTGCTCGCAGGTGGGGCAACGCATCGCTTCCCTCCCGGTCGCTCGGTCCGTCCCAAGGACAACGACGGTATCCCGCCCCAAGCGCCCCGCATGGCATCGCTACCGTCCATGGCGAGCCGGAATCGTGCCGCACGTCATCGGAGTTCAGCCTCGTGTCCACCTCGCTGCCCACCTCACCCGACGGGATCGGGATCTCCGCCCTCGACGTCGTGCCCACCGCAACCGGCTGGCGCGTGGCCTTCGCCGTGCCCGGTGACCTGACCGGCCCGGACGGGATCCTGCAGGGCGGCCTCGCCGCCGGGCTGGCTGGCGCTGCGGTGACCGCAGGCACGGACGCCACGACGGGGGAGTCCTTCCCCGCCGCGGACCTGACCACGGTGCATGCGCGTCTTCGCAAGCCCACGCCCGTCGGGGCGCTGCTGCACGCCGAGGTCGTCCGCGAAGGCCCCCACGACTTCGACGTGACCATTCGCAACGGCGACGAGGTCACGGTCACCGGCCAGGTCGAGGTCATGGGGCCGCCACCTGTGCCGCACCTGCCCGACCTGCTGGAGCTGGGCCGCTCGCGGCTGGCTGAGGCGCAGCCGGACCATGACTACGCGAACTGCTGGGTCTGCGGCCAGGGCAACATCCGCGGCCTGCGGCTCACCCCCCACCCGGTCCAGGGACTCGGTCGCGACCTCGAACCGTGGACGCCCGACGAGCGCGTCGACGACGGCACCGGCCATGCGCACTGGCTGGCCCAGGCTGCGGTCCTGGACTGCCCGGGCGTCTGGGCCGGGTTCAGCCGGTTGGAGGGGGCGCCAAACCGCGCCGACGATCCACAGCGCCAGGTCGCGCTGCTGGCCGACCATCGCGTGCAGATCTATCGATCGCCGGCTCTTGGTGAGGCGTGCCGCGCCGTCGGGCTGGTCGACGACCTGACCGACAAGATCCTGCGCGTGCGGACCGCGGTGCTCGATGAGCAGGCGCGCATCATCTCCATGGCGACGTCGCTGCACGTCTGGGCCCCGGCGATGCCACCCGCGCCTACGCCGGCAACCCCGTTGGACGGTCGCGCCTGACGAGGGTCAGCGCCGTTCGGTCAGGTGCAGGTTCATCGTCTGCCCCGCGTCGGACACCAGGTCCATCAGCAGTTCAAGGCGCCCGTCGTGCAGGCGCTGGATGCGGCCGCGGCACTGCCCGGTGGTGCGCTGGAAGCCTTGCGCTCCCTCGTCGATGTCGTGCACGAACCGGATGACGAACGAGTCGTCGGTCAGGACGCCACCTGCCTCGCCGTCCTGGAGCGGCCCGCCGGTGTACTTGGCCAGCAGTCGGCGGCCCTCTTGCAGGAACTTGACCACGACGGCACCGACCACACCGGATGCGGCATCGTCACCGGCATCGAGGACGAAGGCCCGGCCGTGCAGGTCGAAGTCCGTCGGCGGCGAGACGCGGCCCGACTCCCAGTCGGCGCGCGTGAGGGCATAGCCCCACTCCGCGGCACGACCACCGTCGGTCTGTTCGTAGGAGTCGCGGTAGCGCGCCTCCATCCGGAAGCCTGCGGCCACGAAGGCGCGCTGCATCGGGACGTTGAGTTCGTGGGTCCGCCCGCCGATGCGGGTCAGGCCACGGTCCTCGGCGAAGTGGTGGTCGGCGAGGCGTCCGAGCACTTGGCGGCCGTAGCCCTGGCCGCGTTCCGTGCCGCGGATGCGCATCTCCACCTCGGCGCTGCCACTGGCGATCGACGTGACCAGCGCGAAACCGATCGGCCGGCCGTCGGTCGTGATCGCCCAGGCCAGGCGGTCTTCGGTCGCCCAGGAGCCCTCGTCGAGTTCCGCACGCAGCTTCTCCGGGTTCCAGTTCATGGCATGCGCCATCGCCCCAGAGGCGGACTCGTCGATCTCGACCATCCACTCGGCGTCCTCGCCGGTCAGCAGACGCAACTGCACAGACAGCTTGCTCACGCAAGACCCTTCCAGATGGAAAAAGACGCCGTCAGGCTTCCCCGTCGCAACGCCTCCCGAGCGCCGCGGTTCCCAAGGGTACGGCAGTAGCGTCCCCGATCCGCGGGCGGATCAGGACAAGGGGCGCAACCATGGCATGGGTCGGAGCAACGGCAGCAGCGATCGCACAGGCGGTTCGTGACGGCCGCGTGACGGCGGTCGAGGTCGTGCGCGAGCACCTCGACCACATCGCCGCGACGGACCCGAGGGTCGGTGCCTTCGTCCTGGTGCGGCCAGAACAGGCGCTTGCCGAGGCCGCGGCCATCGACGAACTCCCGGCCGACCAGCGGGGGGCCCTCGCTGGCGTGCCGGTCGCGATCAAGGACGTCGCGGACGTCGCGGGTCACCCGACCCGCAACGGCTCCCGGGCGTACCCCGATGCTCCAGCCGGCGAGGATGACATCGTCGTCGCACGCCTGCGGGCGGCCGGTGCGATCGTCGTCGGGAAGACGCGCTGCCCCGAGCTCTGCGTCTTCGGCACCACCGACACGGCCGGCGGCATCAGTCGCAACCCGTGGGACCTGTCGCGCACGCCCGGTGGTTCCTCGGGTGGCTCGGCCGCTGCCGTGGCCGCCGCCATGGTCCCGATCGCCCTCGCCTCCGACGGCATGGGATCGATCCGGATCCCCGCCGCCTGCACGGGCCTGTTCGGCATCAAGCCCGGCACCGGCGTCGTCCCCATGTCGTTCGCGGGAGCCGACGAGCACTGGTTCGGCATGAGCCAGTACGGCCCGGTCGCCACGACCGTCGAGGACGGGGCGTTGATGCTGTCGGTCCTGGCCGGCGAGGGTCCCGACGGCCGCCTGCGCCGGGTCGCCCCGGTCGAGGGATCGCTGCGGATCGGCGTGAACACGTCGCCGATGATCCCGGGCACGTTCGTGACCGAGTCGTTCAAGGACGCGGTCGACGGCACGGGGCGTCGGTTGGCCGAGGCCGGCCACGCCGTGATCCAGCAGAAGGTGCCGATGTCCAGCCTCGACGCACTGGCCATGATCACGCGCTGGACCAACGGGGCGGAGCACGATCTCGCCGTCCTGGGCCTCGACCGGTCCAAGGTCGAGCCACGCGTCCTGACCCATGCGAAGGTCGGCCGCGCCATCGGCAAGGTCTTCCCGGTCAAGCCCTCGCAGGCCCAGGCCTGGCAGGCCAAGGTCGCGGAGATGTTCGCCTCGATCGACGTGCTGATCATGCCGGCCCTGCTTCGCACCCCGCCGAAGGCCGAGGCCTGGAGCAAGCGATCGTGGTTGGCCAACGCCCTCGCCAATGCCCGCTACGCCTCGGTCGCCGGCCCGTGGAACCTCGCCGAGGTTCCGGCGGCAACCGTGCCCGTCGCCATCGCCCCGGACGGCCTGCCCGTCTGCATCCAGGTCATCGGTCCACGGGGCGCCGAGGACCGCGTCCTCGCCGTCGCCGCCCAGGTCGAGGCCCTGCACCCCTGGCAGCGCCACGCCCCCATGGTGCGTGACACCGTGGCCGCGGCACCCGCCCGGGCGTGACCATGCGCAACTCGCTTGGGCTGTTCGTCGGGGCGGTGCTCCTGACGGCCTGTGCGTCAGGGAACGGCCCAGCCTCCACATCCGCCGAGACGGTCGTGGACCAGTCCCGCCCGACTCCGGTCACCACGGCAGCGGCCCCGACTCCGGCGCCCACGCCGTC
>CBDTZE010000115.1:0-6590 GCA_965364815.1 uncultured Nitriliruptoria bacterium
AGCGGGATCATCTTCTCCGGGAAGTGGTACGGACCGAAGTTGTTGCCGGTGCGCGTGACCTTGATCGGGTAGTCGTACGTGACCCGGTAGGCGCGTGCCAGGAGGTCGGCACCGGCCTTGGATGCGGAGTACGGCGAGTTGGGCTCCAGGGCGTCGCCCTCGACGAACGAGCCTTCGCTGATGGAGCCGTAGACCTCGTCGGTCGAGATGTGCAGGAACTTCTCGACCTCCAGTTGACGGCCGGCCTCGAAGACGCTGCCGGCGCCGGTCATGTTGGTCTCGAGGAACTCCCGCGGCCCGTCGATCGAACGGTCCACGTGGGACTCGGCGGCGAAGTTCACGACCGCGTCGTGCCCCTTCATCGCGTCGAGCACGGCGTGGGGGTCACGGATGTCGCCCTGCACGAAGTCGTAGTTCGGCGAGTCGGCGAGGTCCTTGAGGCTCTCGAGGTTCCCGGCGTACGTCAGCGAGTCGAAGTTGGTGACCTGACAGTCGGGCTGCTCGGTCAGGACGTACCGGATGAAGTTCGAGCCGATGAAGCCGGCGCCGCCGGTGACGAAGATGCGCATGAAGGGACCGCCCGGGGTGGGATGGGAGGGGTGAGGGCGAACGGTACTGCCCGCTCCCGGCCACGTGGCAGGCTTCGCGCATGACTGCATCCCCTCCGCGCCGCCACGTCGACCTCGTCCTCGGAGGCGGCGGCGTTCGAGGTGTGGCCCACGTCGGGGCGCTCGCGGCCCTCGAGGAACATGGCTACGAGGTCCAACGCGTCGCGGGCGTGTCGTCCGGGGCGATCGCCGGGGCGCTGATCGCGGCCGGAGCGACCACGGCGGACCTGAAGGAGGTCCTGGGCGACCTTGACTGGCGTGCGCTGACAACCGCAGACATCATGCGGCGCTTCTCCGAGACGCCCATGGTCGGCAGTGTCCTGAACCGGCTCCGTGACGGACACACCCTCGACCCCGGCACGTGGATCACGGGCCTGCTGGAGGACCGCGGCATCCGAACCTGGGCTGACCTACGCCTGGAGGACGCCGAGGACTGGATCCCCCAGCGCGAGCGCTACCGACTGGTCGTGCGCTGCCTTGACGTCGTCAACCGTCGCGTGGTTCGCCTGCCGTGGGACTACCACCGCTACGGACTCGACCCCGACACGCAATCGGTGGCCGACGCCGTACGCGCATCCATGTCCGTCCCACTGGTTTTCGACCCTGTCGTCATCGGCGAACCGGGCATGGGCGGCGGGTTGTTGATCGACGGCGGGCTCGGGTCCGGCTTCTCCGTGGACACCCTCGACCGTCGCGACGGCAAGCCCTCGCAGTTCCCGACGTTCGCCCTGCAGTTGCTCTCTGCCAACCGTTCGCACGAGTGGCCCGGATCGGACTTCGCCCTTCTGCGCGCGATGGTCCAGACCATGATCGACACGGGGAACGAGATGCTCCCCGTCGGCCAATGCGACGAGCGGCGCTCAATCGCTCTGGACACCTCCCACGTGCGGACGCTGGACGTCCGGATCACCCGTGACGAGGAGGACCAGCTCTTCGAGGTGGGCCACCAGACCATGACGGCGTTCCTCGACCAGTGGGATCAGGACGCCTGGGCAAAGGACTGCCGTGGGTACTGACGTCATCGAACAGCTGGGGCCCGTACCCACAGGCCCGATCATCGTGGACCTGGGCACCAACGGCCTTGCCAACCGCATGCGCACCCTGGCCGGGTTCTTGGTCGCCGGCGAGGCGCTTGGCCTCGACGTTTCCTTCCGCTGGATGCCTGACGCCGCGTGCCCCGCCGAGTTCACCGACCTCTTTGCTGACGACCCGCGCCGCCTCACGGCGGTGCCGAGTGCGGCAGAACGTGGCCACCCGATGCCAGAGCAGATTCGCGCAGCGTGGACGCCGCACGTCGAGGCCGCGGCATTCAAAGCCCGCTGGGCCCGGGCGCTCGGCCAACTCTGCCCGCGACCGGCGTTGGCTGAGGAAGCCTGCGCGTTGGCCGACACCCACTCGCTGTCGGCGCGCCCCGGCATCCACGTCCGGTGGACCGACAATCGTCTCGTCCTGCGACGCCGCGGGATCGCCGGCGACCTCCCGCGGTTACGCGACCTCGCGGCGGCGCTGGCCGAGGTCGCCGACGGACGACCTGCCTGGGGCTGCACGGACAACCCGCGGGCGCTCCGTACGGTCGCTCGGTCCGCCGGCGTGCAACTGGACACGCGATCGCTCGATCATCGTCGTTGGGCACGCGTCTCCATGACCACAGGCGACTGGCGCCAGGGGTGGCTGGTCCGGCAGCGCCCGACGTCCGTCGAGGACGCGCTCATCGATCTGCTGACGTTGGCTGCGTGCAGCGAGGTCGTGGGCACCTGGTGGTCGAGCTTCGCTGGCGTTGCTGCGGCCCTCGGTGGCCGACGCCTGCATGTCGTGAGCCGACACGCGATCACCGTGGCGGAGCCTTCATGAGCCAACTCCATGTGCTGGTCGACGGCCGCCTGGCAGGGACCCGACCCACCGGCATCCACCGCTACATCATCGGCCTCGTCGGGGCGATGGCGGTGCGTGAAGATCTGCGGCTGACGGCCGTGGTGCTCTCTCTCGCCGAGCGATCGCCGAGGTGGGATCAGCTCGGTCCAGGAATTGACCTCGTCGAACTCGACCTGCCCCCCGGCGATCCCCGGGCCGTCGTGGCCCTCCCCCGAATCAGTCGAGCCTTGTCCCCCGACGTCCTCCTGCATCCCCACGTCACACCCGCGGTGATCGGCCATGGCTGCCCCAATGTCGTCACCGTGCACGACACGAAACACCTGGGCCCCGGGCCGGAGCGGTCGTCGCTGCCGACCTGGCGCCGCGGTGCCATGGCAGCGGCGTTCGCGTTGTCGACACGCGCAACCGACGCCGTCATTGCCGTGTCCGACCAGACGCGGCGCGACATCGAGGCCCTGCGTCGAGGCCGGGGTCCACGCGTCCACGTCGTGCACGAAGGTGTCGCCGCAGAACTGCTCAGGGCCGATGACGACGACGTGGCTCGACTCCGGCAGACGCGCAACTGGACCCGGCCGTGGCTGTTGTGCGTCGGCGAGAGCCGCCCCCACAAGAACCATGCACGCCTGATCGAGGCCTACGCGACCAGCGAGGCATCGGGGACGCACGACCTGCTGCTCGTCGGCCGCCCCCATGACGCCCATGGCTCGGTGCTCGGCGCGATCGAGCGGGTCGATGCCAACGTCCGGTGGATCGACGACCTCGACGACAACGACCTTTCCGCCGCCTACGCCGGCGCCACGGCCTTCGTGCTGCCATCCCTTCATGAGGGGTTCGGCCTTCCCCTTGTCGAGGCCATGGCCATCGGGACGCCCGTGATCACGAGCAACACGACCGCCTGCGCCGAGGTCGTCGCCGATGCGGCCCTCACGGTCGACCCGACCTCCGTGGCAGACATCCGGGAGGCGATCGATCGCGTGGTCGCCAGCCCAGGACTGGCTTCCGACCTGGCCGATCGCGGAAGGCGGCGAGCCGCCGGCTTCACCTGGCAGCGGGCGGCAGACGAGACAACGTCCATTCTCCGAGACGTCGCCACCCGCAGGGTCGGTTCCCCAGAGCGCCGCTAGCGTCCGGCTCAGCCCAGCGAAGGAAGCCTCTTGTTGGTGGCGGTCTGCGTGGCCACTCATCAGCGACCCGACGGGCTCGAGCGTCTGCTCCGTTCGATAGAAGCCGTTGACGTCCCAGCGGACGTCAGGCTCCGCGTCGAGATCGCCGACAACGATCCGAACGCTGGTGCCGTGCGCTCGGCCGAACGGCTTCGCTGCGCGACGCGCTGGCCAGTGTCCGTCACACACGAACCAACCCCGGGCGTCTCTGCTCCGCGCAACGCCACCGTCCTGGCCGCCTTGAATGCCGGAGCCGACCTGCTCGCCTTCGTCGACGACGACGAGACAGTCGAGCCCCTCTGGCTGGTCACCCACCTGGACGGACGAGCCCGGTTCAAGGCGGCGGTGACCACCGGTCCCGTACACCCGGACTATCCCTCGAACCTCGCGCCCTGGTGGTCCGACACCCGGCTACACGGCCCAGAGGTGAAGCCAACGGGCACAGCACTGCCCGTCTGCTGGACGAACAACACGGTGGTCGCTCGTCGCGTCTTCGACGATCTCACCGCGTGGTTCGACGAGGAGTTCCGTTGGGGAGGCGAGGACAGCGAGTTCTTCCAACGCGTTGCTCACGCTGGCCATGACATCGTGTGGATCGCCGAAGCGATGGTCCGTGAGACCGTCCCCGCCGCCCGAGCAACGCTGCGCTGGGTGGGTCGGCGTTACCTCTGGGCCGGCCGTGTGAAGGGCGTGCTCGAACGCCGGGAACACGGCCGTCTGTCGCGGTGCAACCTGCGCCGTGTGGCCGTGGGCCTGTTCCACGTCCTACGAGGCATCACTCGCCTGCCACGACTCGCCCTCGCCCCGGGACCCACGTTGGCCATGGCGACCCGCGATGTCGCCTTTGGTCTCGGCCAAATGTCGGGCGCCATCGCAGGAGGCCCACGGGGAGGGCTCCAACATGGCTGATCCCACCGTGGCGGTCATCATCCCGGCCCGTGACGCCGCCCCCACGTTGCCGGTGACCCTGGCATCAGTGGCCGCACAACGCCGCCAACCCGACGAGGTCGTTGTCATCGACGACGGCTCCACCGACACCACCGCCGCGGTTGCGACCAACCACGGGGCAACCGTCGTCCGAGAGACGGGCCGGGGCGCAGGCGCCGCCCGCAACGCAGGGATCGCTGTCACCCAATGCGACGTCATCGCCTTCCTCGACGCCGACGACTGCTGGTCCCCGGATTACCTCGAGGAAGTCGTCCACGCGTTCCGCCGGCCCGAGACGACGGTCAGCCAGGCCTGGGTCGTGGACCAGACGGCAGAAGGCGTGGTGGTGCAGCGACGAAGCCCGCCGGACCGGACACCGACCGCCCTCGACATCGTCTGCCGGGGCCCGTTGTTGACAAGCGCGACCGCTGTTCGGCGCTCGGCGATCCTCAACGTCGGGGGATTCCCGGAAGGTGTCCGGCGTGCCGAAGACGCGCACCTCTGGGCCCGGCTCCTGCACGCCGGCGCAGAGGTCCAAGCCCTCCCGTCCGTGACGACGTATGTGGTGCGCCGTGAGGAGACGCAGCAGGCATCACGTCAGTGGGCCGATGACCATGCCTGGTTGATCCGCGACGGCCTCCGAGACGGATGGCTCGACCGGTCGGATGCAGCCGTGGCCTGGCGGGCCCACCACCGCCTCGTCGCGGTGCGGGCCCTGGCCTTCGGTCACCGTCGGCTGGCCGTTGGCGAGGCCATCCGTGCACTGCCCGAACCGGCGGCGGTCGCCGTCCTGATCGGGGCGATGCTGCCGGCGAGAATGGTGACCGCGGGCCGGGATGCACGTCGCGCGTGGCGAAGTCGGCGTCGATCACCAAGGCCGTGACCGATGATGAACGGCGCCGCGCCACCGCCCCCATGCCGTCGCTGCTTCCAGCACAAATCGGCCACGCCGACGTGGGTTGCGCGAGATCGCCCAACCCAGATGTCCCAACAGCCAGCCGTACAGGCGCAACCGTCGCAGCGGGATCGGCAGGCCATGCTCGCGATAAAGCCATTGGTGCGCCGACGCGTAGTTCCCATACTGACGGAACAGTGACCGGTTGTCGGCCCTGAGGAGATAGCGGACCCGTGCATCGGTGTCGTACCCCAGCGTGCCGCCCGCGTTCTGCACACACCAGGACAGGTGAACGTCTTCGCAACCGATCGGACCGCGCCAGCCACCGATCGACCTCAGGACCGATCGTCGGATGCCGGTGTTCGTGCCGTAGGCGAACGGCAGGTGATCTGCGGCCGTCGCCGGCCCACCTCCCGCCGGCGTCGGTCGCAGTTCCAACATCCATGGCGCGGTCGGGGACCAGTGGTCGACAGGACCAGTCGACATCTCGTGCTTCTTCAGAAGCTCGACATGGGCGAAGACCCAGCGCGGTCCGACCTCATCATCATCGTCGGTGTAGAGCAACAAGTCCGCGCGTGCCTCGGATGCCAACTGGTTCCGGGCCGACGAGACGCCCTGGCCCACGGCGGGGATCACTCGCACGTCCAGGCCGTCGCTGTGCCGAGCAACAACCTGTGCCGTCCCGTCCGTGCTGCGATCGTCCACGACGAGAACTTCGAACGTCGGAGCATCGACCTGGCCGCGAAGGGCGGCCAGTGCCGCACCGATCGTGGCCGCACCGTTGTGGCTCGGGATGAGGACGGAGGCCGAAACGTCACCATCGGTGAACATTCAGGCTCCAGGCAGCAAGCAATCGGAAGTCAGGAAGGGCTGCACGCAGACGCTACTCAACGGACCGGACCGCGGACGGCTGCCCAGACCCACCGGTCGAGTGAGCCACAGAGGGGCACGAAGCGGTCCTGTGGCGCTCACTCGACTGGCGCGCACGCAGGGAGGGTCGTGCCGCCCCGGGGGCGAACACGTCGAAGACGTCCCTCGCACGCCAAGGCCCCTCATGTCCTCGTCCGTCCTCCGTCGCACCGTTGCCACCGCCGCCGCCCTCCTGGGGCTGGCGGGCACCATGGC
>CBDTZE010000116.1:0-6584 GCA_965364815.1 uncultured Nitriliruptoria bacterium
GCCACCCCCTGAAGATCGATGACGCCGAGATCGGCCTCGGCAAGCGCGAGACCGTCGAGGACACCGGGGCGGTCCTGGCCAGGTACGTCGACGCGATCGTCCTGCGGACGTTCGGGCAGGACAAGCTCGACCGACTCGCCGAGGCCAGCGACAAGCCGGTCGTCAATGCGCTGTCGGACCACGAGCACCCATGCCAGGCACTCGCGGACCTGCAGACCGTGGCGGAGCACCACAGCGGCCTGGCCGGCGTCACGCTCGCGTACATCGGCGATGGCAACAACGTCGCCCACTCCCTGCTCCTCGCGGGTGCCCTCGCGGGCATGCACATCCGGATCGGTCACCCGAAGGGGCACGAACCTGACACCGAGGTGATGGAGCGTGCCGCCCGTCACGCGGCCGTCAGTGGTGGCTCCGTCGCGGCCATCGTGGACCCGGCCGAGGCCGTCACGGACGCCGACGTCGTCTACACGGACGTCTGGGCGTCCATGGGTCAGGAAGCCGAGGCCGAGGCACGCGCCAAGGCCTTCGCTCCCTACCAGGTCGACCTCGCGCTCATGGGGCACGCCGCCAAGGGGGCCATCTTCCTGCACTGCCTGCCGGCCCACCGCGGCGAGGAGGTCGCGGCTGCCGTCATCGACAGCCCGATCGCCAAGGTCTTCGACCAGGCCGAGAACCGACTCCACGCCCAGAAGGCGCTGCTGCGTCACCTGCTGGTCGAGGCGGCAAACGCCTGATGTCGACCACGCCCGCCAAGCGCCACCGCCAGGACGTCATCCGACGTCTGTTGGCGGAACGCGACCTGCACTCCCAGGAGGAGGTCGTCGAGGCACTCCAGGCGGCGGGCGTCGCCACGACCCAGGCAACCGTCAGCCGTGATCTCGATGAGCTGGCGGCCACCAAGGTGCGTGGCGTGGCCGGGGAGCTGGTCTACCGGCTCACCTCCGACCCCAGCCCGGCCAGCGCCAGGGACCGGCTGGGGGAGACCCTCCAGCAGTTCGTCCTGCGCATCGAGCACTCCGCCAACATCACCGTGCTGCGCACGCCTCCCGCATGCGCACAACCCGTCGCCAGCGTCATCGACCTCTCCGAGCTCGAAGGTGTCCTGGCAACGGTCGGCGGGGACGACACCGTGTTGGTCGTCGCCCGCGAACCCTCCACCGGCAAGGACCTTGCCGCCCACTTCGAGTCCCTCCTCAAGGCCTCGTTCCCCGAAGGAAATCGCCCATGAGCAATCCCCGCACCGTCCTCGCCTATTCCGGCGGCCTCGACACCTCCGTCGCGATCCAGTGGATCAAGGAGAACAAGGGCTACGACGTCGTCGCCTGTGCCGTTGACGTCGGCCAGGGCATCGACGACCTCGACGAGATCAAGCAGCGCGCGTACGACTGCGGCGCGGTCGAGGCTGTCGTCATCGATGCTCGTGACGAGTTCGCAGAGGACTTCATCCGCCCGGCCCTGAAGGCCAACGCGATGTACATGGGCAAGTACCCGCTGGTGTCCGCGCTGTCGCGCCCGCTCATCGTCAAGCACCTGGTGAAGACGGCACGGGACACCGGGGCCAAGGCCGTCGCCCACGGCTGCACGGGCAAGGGCAACGACCAGGTCCGCTTCGAGGTCGGCACGATGTGCCTCGCCCCGGAGTTGGAGACCATGGCGCCGATCCGTGAGTGGGGTCTGACGCGTGACGCGGCCATCGAGTGGGCCAACGAACGCAACATCCCGATCCCGATCAAGTCCGCCTCGTCGCCGTACTCGATCGACGAGAACGCCTGGGGCCGGACCGCGGAGTGCGGGATCCTCGAGGACCCGTGGGCCGCTCCGCCGGAGGACGTCTTCGAGCGGACGGTCTCCGCGAAGGACGCGCCGGATGATGCCGAAGAGGTCATCATCGCCTTTGACAACGGCGTGCCGGTGTCGCTGGACGGCAAGGAACTGCCGCTGGCAGAACTCGTGGACGAGATCGACCGTCGGGCCGGCGCGCACGGTGTTGGCCGCATCGACATGATCGAGGACCGCCTGGTCGGCATCAAGAGCCGCGAGATCTACGAGTGCCCCGGGGCGATCACCCTGATCACCGCCCACCGCGATCTCGAGGACCTCTGCCTGGAGCAGGAACTCGCTGACCACAAGCGGTCCGAGGAAGGCACGTACGCCAAGCTGATCTACAACGGCCTGTGGTGGGGCCCGCTCAAGCGCGGCCTGGACGCCTTCATGGACGAGGCCAACCGGTACGTCAACGGTGAGGTTCGGATCGCGCTCTACAAGGGATCGGCGACCGTCGTCGGCCGCCGCTCCGAGCGCTCCGGGCTCTACAACTTCGACCTCGCCACCTACGACACCGGCGACCAGTTCGACCAGACGCTGGCCGAGGGCTTCGTGAAGCTCTGGGGCCTGCCGCTGCAGACCTGGGCGGCACGGGCACGTGAACTGGGCGACGACATCTGATCCACGCCAGACGGACGCCGACGTGTCGTCCCAGAGGAACTGCGCATGACTGAAGCCACGGATGCGGGGCGCCTCTGGGGCGGCCGATTCAGCCAGGGACCTGCCGAGGCTGCATGGGCGCTGGGGGTCTCGACGCACTTCGACGTGGCGTTGTGGCGCCAGGACCTTGCGGGCTCGCGGGCACATGCCGGAGAACTGCATCGCATCAAGGTGCTGGACGACGAGGAACTCGCGGCGATGCTCGGTGGCCTGGACACGGTCGCCGCGGAGTTCGCGGATGGTGCCTTCGCCTTCACCCCGGAGGACGAGGACGTCCACGGCGCCGTGGAACGGCGCCTGGTGGAGATCCTCGGCTCGCTGGGTGGCAAGTTGCGGGCGGGACGGTCGCGCAACGACCAGATCGCCAACGACCTCCGGCTGTATCTCAAGGAGGCCTGCGCAGAACTCATCACGCAGGTCGCGGACCTGCAGGAGGCGCTGGCGGACCAAGCGGATCAGCACCTCGGGTGGCTTGCGCCGGGCATGACCCACGTGCAGCGCGGTCAGCCCGTTCTGTTGTCCCACCACCTGCTCGCCTACGTCTGGATGCTGGACCGCGATGCGGGTCGCCTGCGTGACGCCCGGCGGCGCATGGATGCCAGCGTCCTCGGTTCCGGTGCGATGGCGGGCCTGACCTTGGGGCTGGACCCGGCGGCGTACGCCGAGCGCCTCGGGTTCGCGCGCGTCATCGAGAACTCGATGGACGCCGTGGCGTCACGCGACTTCGCGCTGGAGTTCCTGGCGGCTGCTGCGATCCTCTCGACCACGCTGTCGCGGATGGGGGAGGAGGTCGTGTACTGGGCCTCCAGCGAGTTCGGGTTCGCCCGAGTCGGCGACGCGTTCTCGACCGGCTCGTCGATCATGCCGCAGAAGCGCAACCCCGACATCGCCGAACTGGTTCGCGGCAAGACGGGCCGCGTCGTGGGTGACCTCGTGACGCTGCTCACGATCGTCAAGGGCCTGCCCATGACGTACAACCGCGACCTGCAGGAGGACAAGGAACCGGTCTTCGATGCCGTCCAGACGCTCTCGCTGGTGCTGCCCGCGATGACCGGTTGCATGGCGTCCCTGACCTTCGACCGGGCCCGACTGGCCGAAGCCGCGGCTGGGGGCTTCTCCCTTGCCACCGACCTCGCCGAGGAGTTGGTGCGCCGCGGCGTGCCGTTCCGCGAAGCCCACGAGGTCGTCGGCGAGATCGTCCAGCTGGCGGAATCCAAGGGCGTCGACCTCGATGGTCTCACGCCCGAGGACCTGGCGGCAGCCCACCCCGCGCTTGACGGTGGTGTGGCCGACATGCTCGACGTCGAACAGGCCATCGCGCGCCGCAACTCCTCGGTCGGCACGTCGGAACGGTCCGTGCGCGCGCAGTTGGAGAAGGCACGCGTCGCGGTGCGTCACAACCGACGCGACCCGGGCAGCGCCATCGTCGACGACTGAGTCAGGCGCTGGCGGGTTCCACCGGACGCTCCTCGGCAGCCTGGAGAACCTCGGCGGCGGGGATCCGTCGTTCGGTGTCGATGCAGTTCCCGTGGCTGTTCCTGGGGAACCTCAGGGCGAACGTGGCGCCGACGCCGGGGTGGTCCTCGTGCCACACGTCACCACCGTTGGCCCGGGCAAGGCCACGTGCGACGGCCAGTCCGAGGCCGGTCCCGACGGCCTCCCGACGGACGCCGGTGCTGGCCTGGGAGAACGGCTCGAAGAGGCGGCTGCGGAAGCTGAACGGCACGCCGGGACCGTGGTCGGTCACCCGGATGACGAGGTCGGAGCCGTCCATCCGCACCGCGATGTTGATCGGTGAACTGCCGTACTTCTCGGCGTTGGTGATGAGCGACACCAGCACCCGCGTGAGGTGGTCCCCGTCAACGCAGGCCGTCAGCCCGGCAGCGCAGTCGACCGTGACATCCTGCTGGGGAACCTGCGACTCGGTGATTGCGGCCGTGATGGTGCTGGCGACGTGCACGGATGCGACGCGTTGCTCCAGAGAGCCGCCTTCAAGTTGCGAGGTCGTGAGGATGTTGTTCAGCAGTTGCCACAGCCGCGTCGCCTGGCGGTGGATGACGTCCAGTGAGCGGCGGCGATCCTCCTCGGCCAGCTGGTCCCAGTGACGGTTGAGGGTCAGGGCGAACCCGCGGATCGCGGTGATCGGGGTGCGGACCTCGTGGCTGGCCATCTGCATGAAGTCGCGCTTGAGGGCGTCGATGGCCGACTGCTCGCTGTTGAGACGTTCGAGTTCGAGGACGTGTCGGCGAAGGTCGGCGTGCTGCCGCTGCTGTTCGGTGACGTCGCGGATCATGACCGTGCGGACCGTGGAGGTCGATGAGTACGCGACGCAGACCTCGGCCGGGAAGGCCGAGCCATCGGCGCGATGGACCTCGAGGGGCGCGCGCCCGATGCGCGAACCGTCGTCCTCGTCGTGCAGCGGAACGTGCGCCAGTTCGGCGAAGGCACGCACTGGCCGTCCGTCGACGGCCTGGCTGTTGATCCGCAGGAGGCGGAGCGCAGCGGGGTTCCAGTCGATGATGTCGCCATTGCGGTCGATCGCCAGGATGGCGTCACCGGCAGCCTGCATGACGGCGCGTGTGCGTTGGTGGGACCGTTCGACCTCAGCGGTGGCGGCGGCGACGAGCAGGCGCAGACGGCGCGGCTCACGACGCACGACATGGGTGAGCGCCCCGATCGCCAGGGCGAGCAGGACGCCGACGGCCAGGAGCAGTCCGCGGTAGGGCGAACCGGACGGCCACCCGGCGGCGGGGCGCAGGGCGAGTTCCCAGGTGCCGCCCGGCACGTCGATCAGGGTTCGGATCGGATCCCCGGCGCGTAGGTCCGTGCCGGCGACGAGGAGGGCCGTGGAGACGGCACCCGGCCCGGCGAACAGGCCCCAGGTGAGCTCGTCGACACCGGCACCGAGTCCGGCGGCATCCAACAGGGAGTCGAGGTCGATCACGTTGATCGCCAGACCCCACAGCCCCGCTGGGAGCGTCGGGTCAACGGCGGGCATGTCGACACGGGCCCGGAGGATCGCGGCACGGCCACCCTGTGCGAGGTCGATCGGACCCTCGACGATGATCCGGGTTCCGGTCCGCAGTTCCTCGAGGGCGAGCGAGCCGGAGGGATGGACGTTGAGGTCAAGACCCAGGGCTGCCTCGTTGCCGGCCAGCGGGTGGATCATGGAGATCACGCCGTCCGGCGCCAGTTCCAGTGCGCGGACGCCGGTCTGGACCTGCATCAGGCGCGCCGCGACGGATCGGAAGTTCTGCTCGACGTCGGGGTTCTCCGTGGCCCACGCGGCCAGGGCCTGGGTCGTGGCTGCATGCGACGCCATCGACTGGTTGACGGCCAGGCCGATGGACCCGGCTCGGGCCTCGAGGTCGCTGCGCGTGCTGGCGGCGTACCGCCGGTCCGTCACGATCACGGCGGCGACGGCGAGCAGCAGGACGCACAGCGAGACGGCGATCGCCGGCAGGAGGCGACCAAGCCGTCCTTGCCGATCGCGCGACAATGCTGTCGCTGCCCTCATCTGAGCATCCGTGTCCGTGGGGTGAGGGTTCCGGTCGGCCGGTTTGCGGGCCACCCAAGGACTTTGGCGGTCTCCGCGCGGTCCGAACCAGCGCTGGACTACGGTCGGCGCCCCCAGCTGACGGTGGACCCTGTGCCGCGCGCGAACGACGACCTCGCGAAGCTCTTCGACGAGCTCGCCGTCCTGACGCAGCTCACGGAACAGTCGCCTCAGTCGTTCAAGGTCCGGGCCCACCAGAACGCCGCACAGGCGATCAGGAACCTGACGACGGACGTGCGGACCATGTCGCAGGCGGACCTCGTCAAGCAGGAGGGCATCGGCAAGTCCACCGCCATGTCCATCCGCGAGTGGGCTGACGGCGGGGTCATCACGAAGCTGGAGGAACAGCGCGCGCTGCATCCGCCGGGAAAGCTCGAACTGCTCCGCGTGCCGGGACTGGGCCCCAAGTCGATCGCCATGCTCGAGGAGGTGTTGGCGATCACCGACCTGGACTCCCTGCGGGACGCCCTGGCGGACGGCCGCGTCGCCAAGCTCCCGGGAATGGGCGACAAGACGGCGGCGAACCTCGCCCGCGCGATCGAGC
>CBDTZE010000117.1:0-6518 GCA_965364815.1 uncultured Nitriliruptoria bacterium
GGTCGCCGGGGGCGCCGCCCTCGTCGGGCTTGCCGACCTGGCACGACGACGTCGCCGCGACTGACAGACCCACGACAAACGACGACGGCCTCCCCGCGATGGGGAGGCCGTCTGCCTTTGCGTGGAGTGCGGTCAGCTTGCGCTGAGGCTGATCGTCGCCGGGCCCTGGCCGGAGACGTTCACGCAGTCGTAGCTGCCGACCGGCTGGCCGAGCATCGCTTCGAGGCAGTTGCCCGCGGCTTCCTGGCCGTAGGCGTTGGGGTGCATGGACTCCTGCATGTCGCCCTGGTTCCACCCGGTGTTCAACCAGCGTGCCCACTCGTGGCTGGCGCCATTGGGGCCGCCTGTTCCAACGTGGGAGGTCGAGGTCGAGCAGACCTCACGGTCCTCCAGCAGGTCCTGGACATCAAGGAACTCGACGCCCTTGGTCGCTGCCACGGACGCGAGGTTGGACGAGATCTGCGGGACCAGCGAGTCACGGGCCCAGTCGGAGTCGACGTTCCAGAACGGGCAACCACCGTCGTTGAGACGGCTCCAACCGGTCTCCGGGTAGCGGTTCTCCGAGCCACGCGGGATCGGCGAGGCATAGGAACGCAGCACGAACCGATAGTCGGTGTCACCGGCCGCCGCCATCACGGCGTTGACCTCGTCGATCGCCTTGGCCACGTCGGCCATCGCGCCGGGCATGGCGTTGTTGACGTCCTGCTGGCCCTGGCCGTTGCAGGTCTTGGTGTTCCACCACGTGCTGGTCATCCAGTCCGAGGTGCACTGGATGATGATGTCGGAGAACCCGAGGTCGTTGCCTCCGATGGACAACACGATGACGTCGATGTCGGTCCCCGCCGCGACGGCAGCGAGCTGGTCGGCCTGCGGCGCCCAGCCGTTCTGGCTCACGCCACCCTGGCTGGCGCGCCAGACGTTGTTGGCGACGGCACCAGAGCAGGCGAGGTTGATGGTCGACACGCCGCCGGAGTGGTGGACGTCAGCGACATCAGAACGGTGGCAGCCGTCGTTGTCGGTGCCCTGCAGGTAGACCAGCGAGGTGTCGTAGTACCCGCCCCCCGAGGAAACCCAGGCGCGGTCGGTGCCGTTTCGGCTGCCGCTGTTGTTCGAAGAGTTGCCGAACCAGCGGCCGGCCTCGCCAGAGATGTACGAGTCACCGAGCGAGACGACGACGTCAGCGCTGGGCGGCGGCGGAGGGGGGTTCCCCCCGCCCTTCTTGCCGCCCTTGCCGGCCGAGGCAGCGGTGGCGGTCGAGACGGTCATTGCTACGGCCAGGAAAATGGCCGCGGTTGCATGCTTGCGCATGAGTGCTCCCATGGTGGTGGTGGAAGGCGTCCGGAATCCCCCCGGACGCGAGAACGCGCCCCGACTCCCGTTGGGACGCGCGACCACCGTAAGTGACCGGGGGGTGGCGGCGCCCCGTACTTCTGGCCGCAGTAGCGTCTGGCGCACATGGCCGGACGACACCCGTACACCTTCGAGCCCCACGAGGGCGCAGACCCCGGGGCGGGCCCCGAGGTCACCCAGCAGACCGCTGCACAGGTCGCGAGGCAGGCGGTCGGCCGGAAGCTCGAAGCGCTCTTCAGCGCCGGCGGACCGGGCTTCCGCTCACTCGCGCTGGCCCATGCGACCGCCGTCGCCGGAGACACCGCCGTCACCCTGTCCCTCGCCGGGACGCTCTTCTTCTCCGTGCCGTCGGCGGAAGCCCGGGGCAACGTCGCGCTCTACCTGCTGCTGACGGTCGCGCCCTTCGCCGTCATCGGGCCACTGCTCGGGCGCCTCCTGAACCGCAACGCTGGGTCGATGCGGATGGCTCTCGTGACGTCGTCAGCGGTGCGGGTCGTTCTCGCGATCATGATGGCCGCCAACCTCGACGGCTGGCTGTTGTTTCCCGCCGCCTTTGCTCTCCTGATCCTCTCCCGCGCCCACGGCATCGCCCGCAACGCGCTGATGCCGGCCAGCCTCGACGAGCCGATTGCCCTGGTCGAGGCGAACGCGAAACTGGCCCAGGTGGGCGTCCTGGCTGGCGCCGCGGTCGCGCCGGTTGTCGCGGTGCTGGTGCGGTTCACCTCGCCCGTGGCCGGTCTGCTGCTGGCTTCGGCCCTGTTCGTTGCCGGAGCCGTGACCGCGAGGGGCGTGCCCAAGGCCATCATCGATCGCGACGGCGACGGCATACCCGACGCCCTGCAGACGCCTCGTGTGCACATCCCGACCCGGGTGCGGTTCGCGCAACTGGCAACCGCCGTCGTCCGCATGCTCAATGGTTTTCTCGTGCTGCTGCTGGCCTTCGCCTTCAAGGACGCGGATGCGGGCGGCCTCGACTTCGGGGCTGTGCTGGGGGCCGCCGGCCTCGGCTTCGGCGTCGCCTCCGTGGTGGCCCCGAAGATGGAACGGAGGCTGCGCGAGGAGCCCACGGTGGTGGCAGCGCTGGCCGTGGCCGCAGGCGCGGCATTCGCCGCGGGCCAGTGGTTCGGGCTGCCTGCAGCTGCCGCCCTCGCCGCCGCAGCCGGCTTCAGTTGGGGCATCGCCAAACTCGCGTTCGACGGCTTGCTGCAGCGGTCACTGCCGGCGGAGAAACGCGGAGCTGCGTTCACCCGGTCGGAGACGCTCTTCCAACTTGCCTGGGTCGGCGGCGCCATCCTGCCGACGGCGATCACCATCCCGACGTCGTTGGGGCTGGTGCTGGCTGGCTTCGCCGCCCTCGCGGCACAGGTCGCCTACGTCTCGCAGTTGCTGGTGCCAGACGACGCCTGAGCCCGACGCGTCAGTCCACGACCCAGGTGTTGTTGCCGGCGATCAGCGAGCCGAGATCACCGACACCCTTGGCCTCGATCGCATCGTCGATCTGCTTGTGCAGCATGTCCTCGTAAACCGGGCGGGCCACGTCACGGAAGATGCCCATCGGCGTGGGACCGGTCGGGTTCTGACTCAGGCGGCTCAGCGCGAACGCGGCCGAGGGGTCGTCTGCCGCCGGGTCGTGCACGACGATCCTGTCTCCGGCGTCCGCTGTGTCGATGATCTCGACGCCACCGGTCGCGGTCGGCACGACGCACCGCTCTCCCTCGGGACCGAAGGTGATCGGCTTGCCCGGCTCAAGCCGGATCTGGTTGACCTCCTTGGTCCCTCGCTCGGTCACGGCCAGGAAGGCGTCGTCGTTGAAGACCACGCAGTTCTGGTAGATCTCGACGAGGGCCGTGCCCTGGTGCTCGTAGGCGGCCGTGAGCATCGCCTGCAGGTGCTTGCGGTCGGTGTCGATGGTGCGGGCCACGAAGGTGGCCTCCGCTCCCAGCGCAAGTGACACCGGGTTGATCGGCCGGTCGATCGAACCCATCGGGGTCGACTTGTGGACCGAGCCGACGGGCGACGTTGGCGAGTACTGCCCCTTGGTCAACCCGTAGATCTCGTTGTTGAACAGCAGGATCTTGAGGTTGACGTTGCGACGCAGCGCGTGCATCAGGTGGTTGCCACCGATGGACAGGGCATCCCCGTCCCCGGTGACGACCCACACGTCGAGATCGGGTCGCGCGATGGCCAGGCCGGTCGCGATGGCCGGGGCGCGTCCGTGGATCGAGTGGATCCCATACGTGTTCATGTAGTAGGGGAAGCGAGACGAGCAGCCGATTCCACTGACGAACACGGTGCTGTCCGGCGTCGCCCCGAGCTCGGGGAGCAGGGCCTGCACGGAGGCGAGGATGGCATAGTCGCCACAGCCCGGACACCAGCGGACCTCCTGGTCCGACGTGAAGTCCTTCTTGCCCAACGTGATGAGCCCCTCGGCATCGGTCGCGGTCATGCCATCCCCTCCAGGGCGAGGTCATTGAGCTGTTCAAGCATCTTGTCCACCAACTCGTCGCTGCGGAACGGCAGGCCCGTCACGCGGTTGTAGGGCGTGGCGTCGACCAGGAACTTCGCGCGGATGAGCATGGCGAGTTGTCCCATGTTGTTCTCCGGGATGAGGATCTTGCGATATCTCGACAGCACCTCGCCGAGGTCGTCCGGGAAGGGCGCCAGCGATCGCAGGTGGGCACGCGCCACAGCGCGTCCCTGCTCCTTGCGCAGCCGGTTCACGGCCGCGCGGATCGGGCCGTAGGTCGAGCCCCACCCAAGCACCAGCAGATCGGCACCCTCGTCGTGGTCGACGTAGAGAGGCGGCAACGTCTTGGCGACGGCCGCCACCTTGGCGTGGCGCAACTCCGTCATGTGGTGGTGGTTGTCCCCGTCGTAGGAGATGTGACCGGTCGTGTCCCACTTCTCCAGACCGCCGATGCGGTGTGCCAGGCCCGGCGTACCAGGCACAGCCCAAGGACGCGCCAGCGTCTCCGGATCGTGGAGGTACGGAGCGAAGCCCTCGGGTGTGTTCGCCTCGGTGGTGAAGGTCACCTCGATCGGCGGGAGGTCGTCGACGTCCGGCACGAGCCACGGCTCGGCCGAGTTGGCGAGGTAGCCGTCGGTCAACAGGATCACCGGCATGCGGTGCAACAGCGCGATCCGCGCCGCCTCGTACGCCGCGTAGAAGCAGTCGCTTGGCGACTGCGCCGCGATGACCGGCAACGGCGACTCGCCGTTGCGGGCGTACATGACCTGCAGCAGGTCCGACTGCTCAGCCTTGGTCGGCAACCCCGTCGAGGGGCCGCCGCGCTGGACGTTGACGATGACCATGGGCAACTCGACCATCATGCCCAGCCCCATGGCCTCGCCCTTGAGGGCGATGCCCGGCCCCGAGGAAGCGGTGCACGCCAGCGACCCGCCGAACGCCGCGCCGAGCACCGAGCCCATGGCGGCGATCTCGTCCTCCGCCTGGAAGGTCCGCACGTCGAAGTTCTTGTGCTTGGCCAACTCGTGCAGGATGTCGGAGGCCGGCGTGATCGGGTACGAGCCGTAGAACAGCGGCAGCCCGGCCTTCGTCGCCGCGGCGATCAGCCCCAGGGCCGTCGCCTGGTTCCCGGTCACGTTCCGATACGTCCCGGGTGCCAACTTCGCTGACGGGACCTCGAACGGCTGGGCCATCACCTCGGTTGTCTCGCCATAGGCGTGTCCGGCACGCAACGCACGGACATTCGCGTCCATGATGGCGGGGAGTTTCGCGAACTTCTTCCCCAACCAGTCCTCGGTGGTCGCCGTCTCTCGTGAGTACATCCACAGGACCAGGCCCAGCGCGAACATGTTCTTCGCGCGCTCCGCCTCCTTCTTGTTGACCTCGCCAGACTCCAACAAGGACTCGACCGCGCGCATCGTCATGTCCGTGATGCCGATGTGGATGACCTTGACGTCCTCCAGCGAGCCGTCCTCCAGCGGGTTGGTCTCGTACCCGGCCTTCTGCAGGTTGCGCTTGGTGAAGGCGTTCTCGTTGACCACCAGCGTCCCGCCGATGCGGAGATCGGGCAGGTGCTTCATGAGCGCCGCAGGGTTCATCGCGACGAGCACATCCGGCCGGTCCCCCGGCGTGTGGATGTCGTGGTCGGAGAAGTGCAGTTGGAAACTGGAGACGCCCGCCAACGTGCCGGCGGGCGCTCTGATCTCTGCGGGGTAGTCCGGCAGTGTCGCCACATCGTTGCCGGCGAAGGCCGCCGAGGTGGTGAACTGATCCCCGGTCAACTGCATGCCGTCACCGGAGTCGCCCGCAAAGCGGACGACGGCGTTCGAGATGACTTCCGTCACGTGTGCTCCCATGCTCGCGCTGCGTCGACCGCGCGACGTGCAGCGCCGCACGGGCGCCACCGCGAGCTCCCACACAAGGGTGGCGCAGTTCCTAGCCTGCCACCTCCGCACCCTCGTCGCGCAGCAACCTCGCCACCCGCGCGATCCCAATGCTGGAGTCTCCTGTGCCGCACGTCGTGAACTTCTCGCCGCTGCCGACCGACGCGGTCGCCTCGCAACTCGAGGACGTCGACGCGGAGGTGGTCTCGGTCGCCGACGTCGACGACCCGGTCGAGGCATGCCGCGGCGCCGCCGTCGCCATCGCCGCGTTCAACCCCAACGGCGCGATCATCGACGCTGCGTGCGTCGCGGCGCTGGCCCCCACCTGCCGCGCCGTCGTGGTGCCGTCGACCGGCCTCGACTCGATCGACGTGAACGCCTGCCGTGAGCACGGCATTCCCGTGGTGTCCGCGCGGGGCCTGAATGCTGGCGCGGTGGCCGAATGGTGCGTGTGGGCCACGGTCGGGGCGCTGCGCCACCTCTCGGAGCACGACCTGCAGATCCGCGCCGGCGAGTGGCAACAGTTCGGCAATCGACAGTCGTTGGCCGGCAAGCGTGTCGGCATCGTCGGCCTTGGCCCCATCGGCGAGGCCGTGGCCCAGCGGTTGACAGGCTGGGAGTGCGACCTCGCCTACTGGACGCGGACGCGTCGGAGCGAGGACGTCGAGGCAGCCGTGGGCGTGCGCTTCCTCGACCTCGACGAACTGCTTGCAACCAGCGACGTGCTGGTCCTGGTGGTCGCCCTGGCCGCCGGGACCGAGGGTCTGCTGTCGGCCGAACGGCTGGCGACCATTCGGCCGACAGCCGTCGTCATCAAC
>CBDTZE010000118.1:0-6466 GCA_965364815.1 uncultured Nitriliruptoria bacterium
CGGCTTCGCCGCCCACGGCGATGACGTTGGTGACCGTCGCGGGTGCAGACAGTCCAGCTTCGTCGCCGTTGCCTCCGGCAACCACGACGGTGATGCCCGCGCGCCAAGCCCGAGCAACCGCACGCTCCACGAGGCGAGCCTCGGGAAGTGCCGGGTCGACGCCGTACGCCAGGACGAGGACGTCGGCGGCCAGTCCCTGGGCGGGCGCGTCGGTGACCAACCAGTCGATCGCCGACGCGACCGCAGCGGGGTGCGTCTCTCCGCCAACGTGGCCGGCTCGCAGGCTCAGGAGGCGAGCAGACGGCGCGATGCCGGTGATGATCCCCGCCATGTGCGTGCCGTGGCCGTGCTCATCGAGGCCCGGGCGAGCTTCCTGTGCCGAGAAGTCAGGACCAACGACGATGTTCGCGTCCGACAGCATGCGGTGAGGGGCGATCCCCGTGTCGATCATTGCGATCGTCGTCCCGCGACCAGTGGCGGTCACGGCGTCGGCATTGATGCGCCGAGCGACGGCCGGGATCGTGGTCGGCGATGCGAGAGTGGTCGACATGAGGTTCCCCATTGCGTGTCTCGGTGACGGGATGCACTCCGCCAATCGAGATGACTAGTTCTTTGGTCTGACACTCGTAACTTGCCGGATCGCGGGGCTGGCTGGAAGCGATTTCGACCACGTTCCGTTGGATGTTCGTCCTGCGAACACCCCGCTAACGCTCCGTGGGGGCACCTAGCAAATCGTCGCCGGATAGGCCCGTTTCGGCCAAATGAGGACCGGCGACCCTCCGCGACCATCGGCAACGGACGGTGTTTGCCGTCGTCTCGGTGAACGAATCCGCAACGCTCCGTGGTCTCGACTGTCGTCCCGTGAACGCTCGGCCCTGGTATCAGCGATGACTTGGCCGGATCGGTTGCGGGCCATGTCCCGCGCCCAGTCGGACGGCCGCGGTGAGCCACACCGGTTCCTCGCCATTTGCGGTCCCATCCGTCATGGTTCACCTCTGCAACATCGTGAGACCCCCGGATGTTCGAAGCGCCGCCGCGCGCCTGGCTCGTGTGGTCCTTGGCTGCCACCATGGCAGCCGTGGGCGCGCTCGGCGTTTTTGCACTGTGGGACGTCGATCCGGTCGCCGGCAGCGACCTGCCGGAACTGGTCCTGTGGCAGCAGATCGTCGTTGCTTCGATCGGCTTCTGGCTCGGCGAGCGGGTTCTGGTCGAACTCCGGATACGTGACACCGGTGTTGCGGCGTCCCTGGCGGAGTTGCCGCTCGCCATGGGCATCCTGCTGCTGGCCCCACCGGCGATGATTCTGGGTCGCTTGTTCGGGACGCTGATGGGGTTGGTTCAGCGTCGCTACACGCGCACCGAACTGATGAAGCTCGCCTACAACGTGTCGATGCTCTGGATGGGTGCGGTCGTCAGTTGGCGCGTGTTCAACCTGTTGCGAGGCGGTGCCCCGGGAGGCGACGTTCGCACGGCTCTGGCGCTCTTGGCCGCAGTTCTGCTGGGCTACATGTGGGTCAACGGCATGATCGCCGTTGCGGTCTGGATCACGAATCCTGGTGCCGACCTGTCCGCCATGCTGCGGGTCTTCGGGTTCAGCCTCGGGGTGACCCTGGCGCTCAGCCTGGCTGGCGTGTTCTTCGCCATCGCTGCCTTCCACCAGGCCGAGCTCTTGTGGTTGGACCTCGCGGCGGCCGTGGGGCTCTATGCGCTCCTGCGGATCTATGGGGCGTTGGGCAACGAGTACGTACGGCTCCAGAAGCTGTACGACTTCTCCAAGGATCTCACCGGGAGTGCCAGTCTGCGCGCCGGGGCAGCCGCAACCCTGACCCACGGCGGGCAACTTCTCGACGCCACCTCGGGGATCCTGTTCGTCCCTTGGGCCGACGAGCGCCACTACTGGATCCTGCGCGACGGCGTCGTCTCGCACCTTCCGATCGTGGCCGACACGGCCATGGCGGTGGCCGAACTCATCGGTGGCACCCACGGCGGCCGGCCGCTGACCCTCGAGGGAGATCCCCGGTCCGGGGCCGGCGTCCTGCGAGACGCGGGCTTCCGGCAGGTCCTCATCACGGAACTGCAGGGGCACCGAGGGCGGGGTTGGTTGGTCTTCGAGTCGAGGTCGGTCCAGGGCCGCGATGGAGCCCTGCAGCGCCAACTGATCGAGAACATCGCCGCGCAGAGTTCGTCGGCATTGGGGCGTACGGAGCTGGTCGATCAGCTCAAGCAGGAGAACTTGCAGCGTCAGCGAGAGGCGCTGCACGACCGGCTGACCACGCTGCCCAACCGCGACTACTTCACCCAACGTCTCGATGAGATGATGGAGCAGCGCGTCCCGGGGGAGGAGGTCGCGGTCCTCATCATCGACCTCGACCACTTCAAGGAAGTCAACGATGCTCTGGGCCACCACTACGGCGACCTGCTGCTCAAGGAGGTCGGCCGCCGGTTGAGCCAGAGCCTTCGGGCTTCCGAGTTCCTGGCCCGCCTTGGCGGGGACGAGTTCGGTGTGCTGCTGCACAACCGAGAGGCGGCCGCCAGCTCCGCTGCGCTCGCCGAACGCATCGCCAAGCTGCTCGAAGAACCAGTCGACATCGCCGACACGACGATCTCGGTCGGTGGCTCGATCGGCATCTCCTTCTGCCCGCGCCACGGCGAGGACTCGGCCACGCTCATGCGCCAGGCCGACATCGCGATGTACGCGGCCAAGCGCGACGACCTCACGTTCGTCCTGTACGAGGCGCAGAGTGAGAAGGCGTGGCTGCGTCGCCTCGAGGTCCTCGGCCGCATGCGCGGCGCCGACCTCTCCGAATGCATCCGCGTGCACTTCCAGCCGCAGGTCGACCTCGCGACGGGCCAGCCGGTCGCGATGGAGGCGCTGGCGCGGTGGCACGACCCCGACCTCGGTGACGTCTCTCCGGTCGAGTTCATCCCGGTCGCCGAGCAGTCCGGCCTGATCCGTCCGCTGACGATGGTCGTGATCGAGAAGTCGATGGCTGCCGTGCGCTCCTGCCTCGACGCTGGGTACGACCTGTCCGTTGCCGTGAACCTGTCGGGTCGCGCCCTGCTGGACCTGGAGATCGTGACGTTCGTCGCCGAGGGGCTCAAACGCCACCGCCTGGATCCCCGCCACCTCACCATCGAGGTGACCGAGTCCGTCTTCATCTCCGACAGCCAACGGCTCAACGAGGTCCTGCTGGCGTACGAGGACCTCGGCGTCCAGCTCTCGATCGATGACTTCGGGACGGGCTACTCGTCACTGTCGTACCTGCGTCGCCTGCCTGCCCGCGAGCTCAAGATCGACCGGACGTTCGTGGATGGCATGGTCCACGACGCGTCGAAGCTGGCGATCGTTCGCTCGACGGTTGCGCTTGGTCACGAGCTCGGGCTGAGCGTCATTGCCGAAGGCATCGAGGACGTCCCGACGATGGCCCTGCTCCGCCGTATCGGCTGTGACGTCGGGCAGGGGTACCTCTTGGGTCGCCCCATGAGCCTCGAGGACCACTTGGTCTGGCTGCAGACACCGACGATCCCGCCCATCAACGAACTCGTGCGCGTGCAGTCACTGCTGCAGACGCCGGAGCGTCGTGTGCCGAGCCTGCGGCGAGGCTGATCGATGGCCCTCGTGCTCGCCCTCCTGGGCGTCGGCGTCGTCCTTGCGCGCTTGCCCCAGGTGCCCAAGGAGACCTCGAAGTCCCTCGACACCATCGTGCTCTGGTTCTCGTTGCCGGGCTTGGTGCTGACCCTGGTCCCGGGCCTCGACCTCGACACGCGCACGCTGGTCCCGATCCTCGTGGCGTGGGGGACGTTGGCCGTGCTGGCCGTCCTGGTGCTCGGCCTGTCTCGCGTCGCGGGCTGGTCGAGGGCGCAGACCGGCACGCTGCTGCTGGTCGTGCCGCTGGCCAACACCTCGTTCCTCGGCATCCCCGCGGTCGAGGCGTTGCAGGGCGCTGACCACATCCCCTACGCGATCATCCACGACCAACTCGGTTCGTTCCTTGCCCTGGCGACCTACGGGACGTTCATCGCGGCGAGGTACGGCTCCGGGGCGTCCCCGGACTTCGGGGCGACCCTCGGTCGGATCCTGACCTTCCCCCCCTTCGTCGCGCTGGTCGTCGCGTTCGTGGCCCGATCGGTGGCGTTGCCCGACTTGGTCTTCGACGTCGCGGGCCGTGCGGCGGACACCCTCGTTCCCCTGACGATGCTCGCGGTCGGCATGCGGCTGCGGATCCCGCAGCGCCTGGCGGACCTGGGGCCGCTTGTCGCCGGCCTCACGCTCCGGATGGCCGTCGCCCCGGCCGTCGTGATCGGGCTCATGGCGGTCTTCGGGTTCTCCGGGATCGCGTGGGAGACCAGCGCCCTGGAGGTCGCGATGCCGCCGATGGTGACCGCCGCGGTGGTCGCGACGGCGGCCGGGCTGGACGAGGACCTCGCCTCTGCGTTGGTCGGCGTTGGCGTCCTCGCGGCGATGCTGTCCCTGCCGGCGTGGGCGGGCGTGATCCAAGCCGTCGTCGGCTGACCGGTCGGAGGCCGCGCCCCGCGTCCGACCCTCCCCGGGGCGGGCGTACGCTCCTCGGCATCCCTCACCCGTGCGCTGAAGGTCCTGCCGTGCCCCGCATCGCCATCGACGTCCTGCTCAAGCCGGAGATCCTCGACCCCCAGGGCCGCGCCGTTGAGCGCGCCCTGCCGGACATGGGTTTCGAGGGCGTCTCGCGCGTCCGCGTGGGCAAGCACCTCGAACTCGACGTTGACGCCGAGGGTGCCGAACTCGAGGCCCGCATCGACAAGATGTGCGCCGACTTCCTGACGAACCCGGTCATCGAGACGTATCGCTGGCGGGTCGTCGAGGTCTGAGGCGCGACGATGTCCGACCAGGGCGGGTTCCGACCCGGCGGCCTCGGCGGCCGCCCCACGCTGCCGTCCGGTGAGCCGGTCATGGCGCGATGGTTCTCGATCTTCCTGCTGATCGTGATCCCGATCGGTGTGGTCGTCACGATCATCTCGTTCCTGTCGTTCTCACGTGAGCAGATCCCCGCGGCGGCACGTCGCCCCCCGGGCGACATCGTCCAGACGCACAACCGCGGCCAGGCCGTGCTGGCCGAGACCCAGGACGTCGTGATCTTCAGCGGCTGCGTCGACGGCATCCGCCTGGTCGGCGACGAGGGCGGCATCGCCACGGCCAAGCGCGCCCTGCAGGTCGTGTGCCAGTTGGTCGAGAGCCCGTTCGGCGCCGAGGTCGAGGCTGGCCTCTCCGCCCTCGCCAAGGTCGACGGCTCGGTCCGGGTGGCCGTGTTCGAGGTCACCGGCGTCGACGCCAACACGCGCATCGAGGACGGCAAGCCGGTCGTCGAGCTCAACGCGAAGTTCCAGTTCGGCGATGCTGCCAAGGCCGCCCCGGCACTCGTCCACGAACTCGTTCACCTCGGCCGGGGCTTCCCGGCGTTCGGCCCGATCACGGTGTCCGAGGAACTGGCCGCGGTCATCGCGCAGGACAACACGTGCAAGCGGCTGTCCTTCCGTGACGACCGGCCCCGTACGTGCCTCGACGCTGAAGAGATCCTCGCTCACGAGGACCCGACCCGTGCACTGGTCGAGGCCGGCTACCTCAACTGACCACCCCTCCTCGTAACCTTCCAGACCATGGCGCCCCGCCCGTTCGGGGCGCGTTCCTCCCGCCGGCTGCGGTCGGCTCCACGCACCAAAGGCCTGCGCCATGCGCATCGGCGTGATCACGTTCCCGGGCTCGCTGGACGACCGCGACGCCCTCCACGCCGTCGAGGCCTGCGGCGGCAGCGGCGTGCCGCTGTGGCATGCCGACGCCGACCTGAAGGGTGTCGACGCCGTCATCCTCCCGGGCGGGTTCTCCTGGGGCGACTACCTGCGCGCCGGCGCCGTGTCGCACCGCGCCAAGATCATCCCGGCGCTGCAGGACTTCGCCCGCGACGGTGGTCCCGTGCTGGGCATCTGCAACGGCTTCCAGATCCTCTGCGAGGCTGGCCTGCTCCCCGGTGCCCTGATGCGCAACGCGCACCTCCGCTTCATCTCCAAGCCCGTTGACCTGGTCGTCGAGGCAGACACGCGCTGGACCGTCGGTGACGGCCGCACCATCCGCGTCCCGCTGAAGAATGGCGAAGGCCGCTATCACGCCGACGAAGCCACCCTCGATCAGCTCGAGGCCGAGGGCCGGATCGTCGTGCGCTACGCCCCGGGCTCGAACCTCAACGGCTCGATCGGTGACATCGCCGGGGTCTGCAACGAGGCCGGCAACGTCGTCGGGATGATGCCCCACCCGGAGCACGCCGTGGACGCACAGCTCGCCGGTGGCGACGGCGGCCGCTCGATCTTCGAGCACCTGATCTCCCAGGCCGTCTCCGCCTGACGCCACACGCTGCACCTGCTGCACCCGCCGCCACTGCGGCACACCGCACGTCCCGCCTTCCTCCCCGCCGGAGCCCATCGTGTCCGACACCAC
>CBDTZE010000119.1:0-6401 GCA_965364815.1 uncultured Nitriliruptoria bacterium
GGGTGGCGGGGGCGATCGCCCTGGCGCGGGTGCCCATCGATCCTGCCACCGGCCAGCGTCTCAGTACGCCCCGAGCTCACCCCGACGCCTCGCCACGCTGAGTGCCCGGTTGAACAGCATCAGGCTTGCCGGCAGCAGCACCACCACGATGATGGCCAGGCCAAGGACCGCTGCGCCGAGCCCGCGCGACGACGTCGGCGGCGTCGTCATCAGGACCTCACGAGCCGCGTCGATCGCGTACGAGTGAGGGACGACGGCACTGACGGGTCGCAGCCAGTCCGGAAGCAGCGAAAGCGGGAAGACCGCCCCACCGAAGATCGTCGCAACGAAGCCGTAGAGGGTCAGCAACGGCGAGGACCGCTTCGTCAGCAACAGGGCGGCCGCCGAGGCGATGCCGATGGTGGCGCCGGACATCACCGTGAGCACCAACACGAGGACGAAGGGGAGCAGACCCGCAATCGAGATCTCGGCCCCGAGCGCCACGCCGACGCCCAGCGCGAGGAAGGTCGAGACGGCAGCCGCTGCGGCATGCCACAGGCTCATGGCGCCGGGGACCAGGGTCCAGGGGAACGGCTCCATGAGCACCGTCTCCAGCGCACCGCTGTTCTGCAGGTTCTGGAGCCGCCCGCCGAAGTCGCTCAGTGACCGCTGCAGGGCGGCGCCCATGGCGAGGCCGATCACGGCGAACGTGAAGTAGTCGCCACCGACGTCGTCACCACCCACCACAAGACGAGCCACGAAGAACTGCACCACGACTGGCAGCGTGATCGACACGTACCGGAAGATCGCCGCGAGGGGATAGGCCCGTTCCTCGAGGGCATCGAGGCGCGCGAAGGCCAGCGACTGTCGGATCAGGGTGGAGGCGCTCATCGTGACGGCTCGTACATGCTCGCAAGCAGTTCGCGCATCGGCCGCTGTCGTTCGTCGACGGTCAGGATGGCCGACCGGTCGTCCCCGAGTGCTTCGAGCACCGCCCCGACCGACAGGTCATCGGGGCGCGACAGGGCGAGGCTGCAATCGTCTGCGCCCTCGACGCCCTCGACGGCCGGCAAGGCCCGCCGAAGCGATGCCGCGGCCGCCTGCATGGCGGGCAGGGCCGTGAAGGTGAAGACGGTCGTGTCCTGGCGGCGACGCAACTCGCCGAGGTCGCCGTCGAAGACGGTGCGGCCCCGGTCGATCAGATTCACGCGGCCTTCGAGCGCGGAGATCTCTTCGAGTCGGTGGCTGCTGATCAGCGCCCCCATCCCGAACTCCAGGACCAGTCGCTGGATCAGCAGGAGCATCTCGTGGGCCGCGACCGGGTCGATCGGACCGGTCGGTTCGTCGAGCAGGAGCAGTCGTGGCCGGGCAAGCAGGGCACGGGCCAGCAACAGGCGGGCACGCATCCCGTCGGAGAACGCCTGGGGCGCATCGTTGCGCCGACCCGGCAGGCCGACCATCTCCAGGACCTCGTCGATCCGCCGGGAGAGATCCGCCTCGGGGATGCTGCGCAGTCGGCCGTGGAAGGCGAGGTTCTGGTGGCACGTCTGGCGCAGGAACAGGCTGCGGCGCTCGGTCGGCATCCAGCCGATCAGGCCCCGGACGACGCGGCCATTGGACTCCGGGTCGTGCCCGCCGACTCGGACGTGGCCCCGGTCGGCAGTCGTCAGCCCGGCGAGCACCCGGAACATGGTCGTCTTGCCCGCGCCGTTCGGGCCGACCACGGCGCAGATCTCACCGGGTTGGAGTTCGAGGTTGATCCCGGCCAAGGCGTTGACCGGCTCCGTGAGTGCCGATCGGGCCAGCAGGCGCAGCCAGCGAGGCGTGGGTTCGTACACCTTGTGCACGTCCACGCACTCGACGATGGGTTCGCTCGGGCCGGTCACGGATCTCCCAGGGGCGGCGCGGCGAGCCTACGTCCGGACAACTGGCCGACTCGTCGTCTGCGGCATCGCCCGGTTAGCGTCGGTCGTCGGGGACGCCTCGTGGCGTCGGCGGAACGCAGAGAGTCGGCAACCTTGGCAACGTGGCTCGTGACCGGTGTGGCCGGCTTCATCGGCGCCCATGTGGCGTCGTCGTTGCTGCGTGCCGGAGAGCGTGTCGTCGGTTGTGACACGCTGGATCCGTACTACTCGCCCGCGCTGAAACAGCGTCGGCTGGCCGAGGTCGTCGGCGAGGGCCTCGACTTCCGACCCACCGACGTCGCGGACGCATCGGCGATCGCGGCCCTGTTCGCCGAGGTGGAACCGGAACGAGTCATCCACCTCGCCGCCCAGCCAGGGGTCCGTCACGCGACGGTCGACTACCTCCCGTACGCCAACGTGAACCTGACCGGGTTCGTGAACGTGGCGGAGTTGAGTGCCCGGCACGCCGTCGACCACCTGGTCTTCGCGTCCTCCAGTTCGGTCTACGGCGAGACGTCCGCGACGCCCTTCTCCGTGCACGATCCGACCTCGCACCCCGTGTCGCTCTACGCCGCCACGAAGCGGGCCAACGAACTCATCGCCCACAGCTACAGCCACCTGCACTCGCTCCCCACGACGGGCCTGCGTTTCTTCACCGCCTACGGCCCGTGGGGCAGGCCCGACATGGCGTACTGGAGCTTCGCGCGCGCCATCCTGCAGGGATCACCGCTGCGGATCTTCGGTGACGGTTCGGCACTGCGGGACTTCACGCACATCGACGACGTCGTGCGTGCCGTCGTCGCCGTGGCCGGACTGCCGCCTGCGGGCCAGCCGTCCTGGGATGCGGCGCAACCTGACCCAGCGTCCAGCCTCGCTCCCTTCCGCCTGCTCAACGTCGGGCGTGGGGAACAGATCACGGTCAGCGCGATGATCGACGTGCTCGAGGAGCACCTCGGTCGCCCCGCAGATCGCGTGCACGAAGGCCGCCAGGGTGGCGACGTCACGGCGACGCATGCCGACGTGTCCGAGCTCCATGACCTCGTCGGGTTCCGGCCGACGATCTCGTCCACGGACGGGCTGGCGCGGTTCTGCGAGTGGTACCTGGCGACGCCCTTTGCCCAGGGCATCTGACTCACGACTTCGGCAGGACACCGACCTCGTCGTACCAGGACAGGTACGCATCGATGACGTCGGCCTCGTTGTGGTCGCGCCTGACCCGGGCGGTGGCAGCGTCGCCCAGCCGACGAACCTCGGCCCGATCATCGTCGAGCCGTGCAAGCACGGCGACCAAGGCATCGACGTCGCCCGCCGGGACGAGTTTTCCGTTCTCGTCGTGCGTCACGGCGCGCCGGACACCGGCGATGTCGGACCCGACCAGGGCGAGACCTGCCGCGCCGGCCTCCAGCAGGAACCGGGGCGTCCCCTCGTTGTAGCTGGTGGCCAGGACCGCGACCTCGGCCTGGTGCAACAGACCCTCGATCTCGCGGACGTGCCCGGAGAACGTGACGCCGTCGTTGCTGGCCATCCTGGCGATCTCGGCATCGGTCAGGGTGCGGGGGTTGCCAACATCGGTCGATCCCGCGACGGTCACGATGACGTCACGTCCGTCCGCGCGCAGTCGTGTCACGGCCTCCACCAACTCCGTCACCCCCTTGTCGCGCAGCAGGCGGCAGGCGGTGATGAGGCGCAGGGGTCCGGTGTCGGGGCGCGGCTTGTCCGGTGGGCGCAGGAAGCGATCCACCTCGATCCCGTTGGGCAGCACCGTGACCTGCTCGGCCTTGGCCCAGCCGGCGGCAACGAGTCGATCACGGTCCGGGGCGTTCTGGGTCGCGAGGTGCACGTCGGGGCGACGGATGAACGCCCGGCGTGCCACGGGGCGCAGGGCCGCCTGCACGACACGCGCCTTCGCGTCGTCTCCGAAGGCCCAGCCCAGCCCGGAGAACAAGGCGAGGACCGGGACGCCCTCGGGCGCGGCCAGCGGCGCATACAGGTTGGGCTTGATCGTGAACGCCTGGACCAGGTCCGGCGACAGGTCGTCGAGGATCTCGCGGAGGGCCGTGACACTGCGACGTTCGCGGTCGGGGCGCATCCCGCGCCGCGCCACGTCCCAGTGGACGGGGTCGAACCCAGCGTCACGCAGCACGGAGGTGTGCTCGCCATGCGGGCAGACCAAGGTCACGTCGTGGCCGTCGGAACGCAGCCGCTGGGCCAGCGCCAGGCGGAAGTTCGCGAGCACCCAGTCCCAGTGGGCGACGAGGGCGATACGGATGGCAGCTCCGGGTGAAGGGGTGGGCGACTCTAGGTTCCGCGTCGGTCGAGGGCCGACGTGGGCCTACGATCGCCTCCCTGTCACTTCGACCTCGGATCCACAACGTGCGCCTCGTCCTCGTCACCGGCATGCACCGGGCGGGCACGTCGTTGACGGCGCGCGTCCTGGGGCTGTTGGGCGGACGCCTGGGGCCCGACGAGATGTTGATGGCTCCGACCGAGGACAACCCGCGCGGCTACTGGGAACTGCAGGCCGTCGCGGACCTCGACGAGGAACTGCTGGAGCGCCTGCTGGGCCGCTGGCACCGCCTCCCCGGGCTGGCGGACACCTGGGAGTTCGACCGCCAGCTGGATGGTCATCGCGACCGCGCCCGCAGCATCCTGCGCGATGCCTTCGGCACCGACGACTTCGGTTCGGGCGAGGCTGAGGCCGGCAGCGACCTGGCCGTCGTGAAGGACCCTCGCCTGGCCGTGTTGCTCCCGTTCTGGCGCACCGTCACCACGATCGACCGGACCGTGTTGCCGTTGCGCCGCCCCGCGGAGGTCGTCGGCTCGCTGGTCAAGCGTGACGGCATGTCGCCCGCCAAGGCTGCCGGCCTCTGGACCGACCATGTCGCCGGGGCGATCCACCACGACCGCAACGTGCTGATCTCCACGTACGACGCCATGCTCGCCGACCCGGTGGCCGAGGCGGAGCGTCTCGCCGAAGCGCTGGGGCTGCCCGCCCCGACGGGCGAGGTCGCCGCCGCCATCGAGGCCTTCCGCGACCCCGGCCTGCAGCGCAACGCCGACTTCGACGCGGGTGACACTCGTGAGCTGCGGACGGCCGCCGCGCTCCACGACGCCTTGGTCGACGGCCGCCGCGACGGGCTCGCCTTCGCGGAGCAACTCTGGCACGACCGCAACGAGGCACGGGTCTGGCACGACCGCCACCGCGACACGGACCTGGAGTTGCAGCGACGGTCGCGAGACCTGGACCACATGACGCGCCGGGCCGAGGAACTGGCCCCCTACCCGGACCGAGCACGAACAGCCGAGTCGGCGCTTGGTCGGACCAAGAACGAACTGCGCCACGCCCGCCGGGCTGCCGAACGGTGGGAGGACGAGCACGACCGGTTGGTCAACCGCAAGATCGTCAAGGCCGCGCTCAAGTCCGCCGAGCTTGCGAAGCCGGTTATCCGCAAGGCACGTGAACTGCGTGGCGTGGACCCGTCGGGGCGTCCGGGCGGATCGTCCACCTCGTCCTACTCGGTCTCCAAGGAGCCGCTGCCCAAGGCCGCGCCCCACGTCCCGGCGACCGCCGAGGCCGCTGCGACCCTGCACGCCACGTTGCTGGAAGGCGCCCCGAAGACCGAGGCCCCCGCCGACGCCCCGCACGTGACGATCGCGATCCTGACCCGCGACGGCCTGGATCACCTGCGCACCTGCATGCCGGCGCTTGCCGCGACGCAGTACCCGTCGCTGGACGTCGTGGTCGTGGACAACGCCAGCTCCGACGGCTCGGTCGCCTTCCTCGAACAGTTCGCGGCGGACGCCCCGTTCGACGTGACCATCGTGCGCAACACCGACAACGCGACATTCAGCGCCGGCAACAACCAGGCGATCGCGGCGACGGCCGAGGGCCGCTCCGGTGATGACCTGGTCCTGCTGCTCAACAACGACATCGAACCGATCGAGCCGCACTGGCTGGCCCGCATGGTCGCCAGCCTGCGCGAACGCGACGCCGCCGCGGTCGGGGCGCGGTTGATCTATCCGCGCCGTGCCGGGCTGGACAACCAGGGCGACCTGACCTTCCCCGATCTGTCGCTGCAGCATCGTGGACTGGCGTTCGAAGCCCCGTTCGACGGCGTGCCTCGCGGCCGCAACCTCGGAGCCGGTGACGACGCACTGGACGCCTTCGCGACCCGCGTCGGCAGCGCGGCCGGCGCGACGGCGGCCTGTCTGCTGCTTCGTCGCGATGTGCTGGCCGACGTCGGTGGCCTGACCGAGGACTACATCTACGGCACCGAGGACGTCGAGCTCTGCCTCAAGGTCCGCGCCGAGGGCCGGGAGATCGTCTACGACGGCCAGGTCGTCTGCTGGCATCACGAGTACGGCACCCAGAACGCCGCTGGCCGCGACGTCAAGCGACGCAACCGCCTGCACAACCGCGAGGTCTTCGTCGACACCTGGGGCACGCGGCTGTTCCGCGAACTCCTCCTCGACAAGCTCGGCGCCAACGCCGGGACGGGCCCGGACGGCGAGGCAGAC
>CBDTZE010000120.1:0-6399 GCA_965364815.1 uncultured Nitriliruptoria bacterium
CCCTCAACGCCGGCGACCAGGTCCGGATCGGCAAGACGCGCATCGAGGTGCGCCGATGAGCCGGAGCATGCGCGTCGTCGTCGCCTCGGCGACGGACAAGGGCCGCGTCCGGTCCTCCAACGAGGACGCCCTGTGGACGGGCGACTCCGTCTTCGCGGTGGCCGACGGCATGGGTGGCCACGCCGCGGGCGAGATCGCCAGCGCCACGGCCCTCCAGCCCGTGCAGTCACTCGACGGCCGCGTCTTCGCCAACGCCCGCGAGGCCCGCGAAGCCCTGGCCAACGCCGTCCTCGACGCCAACCAGGCCGTGGTCGACAAGGCCGTCGCGGAGCCGTCCATGCGCGGCATGGGGACCACGCTGACCGCTGCGATGTTCGAGGGACGACGCCTGCACGTCGCCCACGTGGGTGACTCGCGCGCCTACCTGCTGCGCAACGGCGAACTGTCGCAACTCACCACGGACCACACCCTCGTGCAGCACCTGATCGACGAGGGCGAACTGACACCGGAGGAAGCGGCGGAACATCCGCAGCGTTCGGTGATCACCCGCGCGATCGGCGTCAGTGACCAGGTCGAGGTCGACTCGCTGACCATCACGTTGGAGGGCGACGACCAGTTGGTCCTCTGCTCCGACGGCCTCACCGGCCCCGTCAACGACGCCGAGATCGCCCGCTTCGTCCTCGGCGAGGACGACCCGGACACGGCCGTCAGCAAGTTGATCGAGGCAGCGAACGCCGCCGGCGGCCCGGACAACATCACCATCGTGCTCCTGCGCTTCGACCTGCAGGACGACGGCACCGCTGCGGCCAGGCTGACCGACGACGACCACACCGGCATCCTCACGCCGGCGCAGGCCCCGATCGTGGTGCGCCCCGACGAGCAGATCCCCACCGAGGACTGGGCCGGCCGCTTCGGGCGCCTCGGTGCCCGCGGCGACGACCCGGAGCGCGAGGGACCACGTGTCACCCCGGTCCAGCGAGCCGCCGCGGTCGCCATCGCCATCCTCGCACTCGTGCTGGCCACGGTCTTCGGTGGACGATGGCTGTTGGGCCTGTCGTACTACGTCGGCGTCGAGGGCAACCGCATCGCCATCTTCCAGGGCGTCCCCGTCGACCTCGGCCCGATCGATCTCTCCTGGCCGGTCGAGGAGACCGGGTTGGTGCTCGCGGACTTCCCGGACTTCTTCCAGAAGGACCTGCGCGAAGGGATCGCCGCGACCGACCTCGACGAGGCGCGACGGATCGTGGACTCCGCACCACGTGCAGACGGCTCAGAAACGCAAGAACCGGACCCGGACCCGAGTCCCTGATGACCATGCACGCCGACGCCAAGGCACGCCGTGCTGCTGAGCGCAGCCTGCTGCTCCCGGCGGTCCTGCTCCCGTTGGCGGCGTACGTCCTGCTGGGGTGGTCGCAGTCATCCGACATCGCCTCCGGCGTGCTGGGGTACGGCGCGGTCCTTGGGGCGCTCGCCGGCCTGGGCCACCTCGCGGTCAAGCACCTCGCCCCCTTTGCCGACCCGGTGCTCCTTCCGCTGGCCGTGCTGCTCAACGGCCTGGGGTTGGTCTTCGTGCGTCGCGTCGACTTCGCCGAGGACACCAACCTCGCCGTCAGCCAGGGCACGTGGACGATCGTCGGGTTGGTGGCGCTGGTCGTGACGCTCGCTGCGGTCCGGTCGCACCGTTCACTCGGCCGCTATCACTACACCCTGGGCCTGGTGACGCTGCTGCTGCTGCTGACGCCCATGATCCCGGGCCTCGGCCGGGAGATCAACGGGGCGAGGCTCTGGCTGCGGATCGGCTCGATGACGTTCCAACCCGGCGAGATCGCCAAGCTCACGATGGTGGCCTTCCTCGCCGGCTACCTCGAGCGCAAGCGCGCCCTGCTCGCGGTGGCCACGACACGCGTCGGTCCACTGCTGCTGCCGCCCGCACGCCACCTCGCCCCGGTCCTCCTGGCCGCCGGTGCCGCCGTGCTGATCGTGGTCGTGCAGCGCGACCTTGGCTCGGCGCTCCTGCTGCTCGGAACCTTCACGGCGATGCTCTACGTGGGCACGGGCCGGGCCGCGTATCCCGCCATCGGCGCGGTGACCTTCGTCGTCGGGGCGTTCATCGCGAACGCGCTCTTCGACCACGTCGCACTGCGGATGCGGATCTGGATCGACCCGTGGTCCGACCTCGACGGCGCCGGCTGGCAGCTGGCGCAGGTCACGTTCGCGCTGGGAACAGGTGGACTGACCGGCACCGGGCTGGGCCTGGGCCGCCCCGACGACATCCCGTTCGCCGCAACCGACGCGATCCTGGCCGTCATCGGCGAGGAGTTGGGGTTGCTGGGCACCGCCGCGCTGCTGTGCGTCTACCTGCTCATGGTCGGCCGCGGCCTGCGGATCGCCGTCTCCGCCCGCGACGATGTCGGCACGTTGCTGGCAGCCGGGCTCACCACGATCCTGGGCCTGCAGGTCTTCGTGATCGTCGGCGGCCTCACGCGTCTCATGCCGTTCACCGGGATCACCCTGCCGTTCGTGTCCTACGGCGGCTCGTCGCTGTTGGCCAACTACGTGTTGCTGGCGATCCTGTTGCGCATCAGCGACGCGGCCCGGCGCCTGGACCAGGTCGGCACGCCCGCCATGCGCGTCGCGGCACCTGACCGGGCTGCCGCCGAGGCGGTGACGACATGACCCGACAGGTGCAACGCCTCGGCGTCACGATGCTCGTCCTGTTCGGGGCGCTGCTGGTGCAGCTCAACCTGATCCAGGTGGTGCGGGCGAACTCCTACATCGAGAACCAGGCCAACCGCCGCAGCGTCATCGCCGAGTACGAGGTCGAACGCGGACCCATCGTCGTCAACGGCCGCGAGATCGTCCACTCCGACCCGACCGACGGGGAACTGACCTACCTGCGGGTCTACGACGAGCCCCGTCTCTACGCCCACCTCACCGGTTGGTACTCGTTCGTCCTGCAGCGCTCCGGCCTGGAGCAGTTCGTCAACCGGGACCTCACCGGGCTGCCGGCCGACCTGATCTCCCAGAACCTCACCGAGTTGGTGACCGGGTCGGGGCGTTCCGGGTCGACGGTGCAGCTCACGATCGACGAGCGTGCGCAGCAGGCGGCACGCGTGGCCCTGGGCGATCGCGTCGGGGCGGTCGTGGCGCTCGAGCCCCAGACCGGCCGCGTGCTGGCGTCGTACTCGAGCCCGTCGTTCGACCCCAACCGCCTGTCGTCGCACGACGGCGGCGACATCCTCGCGGCGTGGGGCGAGCTCAACGCCGACCCGAGGCGCCCGCTGCTGGACCGGGTCACTCGCTCCGCCATCGCGCCGGGCTCGATCTTCAAGCTGGTCGTCGCGGCCGCAGCGATCGAGCGCGGCATCGATCCCTCGACCGCCTTCGAGGACACCGGGTCGTACACGCCGCCGGGCACCGACAAGGCGATCCAGAACTTCAGCCCCGGACCCTGCACCGACGGCTCCACGATCACCCTCGCCGATGCGCTGCGGGTGTCGTGCAACACCGTCTTCGCGAAGTTGGGTGTCGACCTCGGAGCCGAGGTCCTGATCCAGACCGCCGAGGCCCTCGGCTTCAACCGCCAGATCCCGTACGCCCTGCCGATCGTCACGTCCAAGATCCCCAAGGACCTCGACGCCCCGGCCACGGCCCAGTCCGCCATCGGTCAGCGCGACGTGCGCGTCACCCCGATGCACATGGCCCTGCTGGCTGCCGCGATCGAGAACGACGGCCAACTGGTGCGCCCCTACGTGGTCGAGCAGGTCCTCGACTCCACGGGCCGACTGGTGCGAGGATCGAACTCCGGACCGTGGGTCGACGGGCGCTTCCCCGCCCAGTCGATCACCCCCAACACGGCCAGCCTGCTGGAGGACCTGATGGTCCAGGTCGTGTCCAACGGCACCGGCTCCCGCGCCGCGATCGCCGAGCGCCGGGTCGGCGGCAAGACCGGCACCGCCCAGGTCCCCGGCCAGACACCGACGGTCTGGTTCGTCGGTTTCGCCGAGAACGGTGCCGAACGCAAGATCGCGATCGCGGTCGTCGTCGAGGACGCCGGCGAGGACGCGACCGGCGGTGGGGTCGCCGCCCCGATCGCCAAGGCCGTCATGGAAACCGCGTTGGGCCTGCGATGAACCGCACGACCACGTGGCCACAACGGCCGACGGCCCCGGCCGCCGCCACCCCCGTCGATAACCTCCCGCCGGTCGTCGTCCACCGCCCCGACCGCTCCCTCCCCACCCACCGGACCCTGCCGTGAGCCAGCCCCGGACCCTTGCCGGTCGCTACCGCCTGATCGACATGATCGGGCGTGGTGGCATGGCCGAGGTGTGGTCCGCCGTCGACGAAGTCCTGCATCGCCAGGTCGCCGTCAAGGTGCTGCACGACCGCTTCGGCGACGACGCCTCGTTCATCGAGCGTTTCCGCATCGAGGCCCAGAACGCCGCCCGTCTCAACCACCCGCACGTCGTGCGGGTCTACGACACCGGCGAGCACGACGGCCTGCCGTTCATCGTCATGGAGTTGGTCGAGGGACGCTCGCTGGCAGACGTGATCCGGGCCGGCGGGCTGACCGAGGACCGCGCCCTCGAGGTCGTCGCGGACACCTGCGCCGCGCTGGGCTACGCCCACGAACAGGGCCTGGTCCACCGCGACGTCAAGCCCGGCAACATCCTGCTGGGCGACGACGGCCAGGTGAAGGTCACCGACTTCGGCATCGCCCGCGCGATCGACGCCGAGACCGTGACCCAGACCGCGGCCGTCCTGGGCACCGCTGCGTACCTGTCGCCCGAGCAGGCGCAGGGCCACTCCGTCGACGCCCGGTCCGACGTCTACTCCCTGGGCGTCGTGCTCTACGAGACCCTCGCCAACGTGCAGCCGTTCACCGGCGACACCCCGGTGACCGTCGCGTACCAGCACGTCCAGGAGGACCCGACCCCGCCGCGTGACATCGACCCGGCGATCTCGGAGTCCGCAGAGGCGATCGTCATCCGCGCGATGGCCAAGAACCCAGCCAACCGTTACCAGACCGCCGAGGACCTGCGCGAGGACGTGCTGCGTGCCCGCGCCGGCCGCGACGTCCGTGCTCCGGGTGTCCTGCGCCAGGACGACACGGCGACGCTGGAGACCAGCGCCGTGGCCGCACCGTCAGCACGTTCGGCGGCCCGCCGCCGACGCGCCGTCGTCTACGCCCTGCTCGGCACCCTGTCGCTCTTCGCGGCAGGCATGTCCTTCTGGTTCCTGGGCAACATGCTCAGCGGCGAGGACGTCCGACGCGTCACCGTCCCCGACGTCACCGGTTTCGACGAGGAACAGGCCAAGGCGCTCATCAAGCAACGCGGCCTGCAGGCGGTCGTGTCGGGCAGCGAGTTCTCCGACTCGATCGCCGTCGACCTCGTCATGCGCCAGGAACCGCCGGCCGGCGACCAGGTCACGTCCAGCACCGTCGTCATCCTCACGACCTCGAAGGGGCGCCAGCAGTCCGGCGTGCCCGACGTCCGAGGCGTCGAGGAGGCCGAGGCCCTGCAGCAACTTCGCCAGGCCGGCCTGGTCCCCCTCGAGCGCACCACCCAGTTCTCCGACGAGTTCGACGCCGGGGTCGTGCTGCGCACCGATCCACCAGCAGGCGAACGCGTCCCCTCCGGCACGTCGGTGAACTACGTCGTGTCCGCCGGGCAGGAGACCGTCCGCGTCGCCCCGGTCGTCGGCCAGAACGAGTTCGACGCCCGCAAGATCCTCGAGGACCAGCAGTTCGAGGTCCTCGTCGTCCGCGAGTTCTCGAGCGACACCACCGAGGGCTTCGTCATCCGCCAGGACCCCGAGGCCGGGACGGAACGCCCCACCGGATCCGAGGTCACCATCGTGGTGTCCAAGGGCCCGCAGGAGCCGGAACCGGGTCCGACGCAGCAGCCGACACCCGAACCGTCAGACGAGCCCACACCCGAGCCCAGCCCGTCGCCCTCGGAACCGATCCCGCTGCCGACCGACCCGGAGGACGGCGACACGACGACGTCCTCGAACGCCAGCGCGCCGGTTGCGACCGAGGCATCCTCGTCGTCCCCACGCGACGAAGGCTGACCCCGTGGTGTCACCCACCTCGACCCGCACGCCCTCACCGAGGGCGCCGCAGGCCGGAGGCGGGAGGCCGCAGCGCAACTGGTTGCAGGCGCTGACCGATCGCGTGGGCCTGGGCCTGACGCGTCGCCAGGACGTTGCCTGCTCGACGTGTGCGCACGTCAACGACCTCGTCGTCGCCCGGTGGTGTGGCAAGTGTGGGCAACGGCTGGCCGCGGTGGACGTCGCCGTCACGGCCCGAGCTCGCGGCCGCAGCGACGCGCGTCACCTGCGCCGCTTTGCCGCACCGGTGTTCGTGGTCGCGCTCGGGGCGGCGATGCTGGTGCC
>CBDTZE010000121.1:0-6396 GCA_965364815.1 uncultured Nitriliruptoria bacterium
CGTCGGACCCCGGGCGTTGCCGCCCGGGGGTCCAACCCGGGTCACTCGTCGTTGGTGCTGGGGCGGCTGACCGCCCGGGCCTCACGCCCACGACGCACGGCGGCCGCGACGGCCTCACGCGTCTGCAGTGCGGCCTGCTCGGCCGACTCGGCGCGAGCCACGGCCTCGACCAGGCGGCTGGACTGGTCGCGGACCTCCTGGCGCAGCCCGGCAAGGGAACGCAGTTCCTCCTGCATGGCCGTGACCACCGTGATGACCTCGCGGTTCTGCGCCCCGGCGGCCTCGGCCGCGCGCTGCGCCTCCCGTGAGGCTTCCAGCGCACCCTCGTCGGTGACGGTGGCCGGCGGGACCTGGCGAAGCTGCTTGATCTCGTCACGCAGACCACTGACCGCAGCCTGCATCTCCTGGCGGACGCTCTCCAGCGTCGCGCTGAGCCCACCGAGCTTGGCGAGCTCCTCGGTGTGGTCCTTGGTCGTCGCGCGGACGGCGTCGACGTCGCCACCGACGACCGCGACGCGGTTCGTCAGGTCGCTGGCAATGGTGCTGACGGCGGAGGTCACCTGCGAGCTCAGGGACTCGACCTTCGACTCGATGGCGCTGATGTTCTGGCGGACGTCCTCGACCTGGGGACGCTTGGTCGCGTCGACCTTGTCCCCGAGGTTGTCGATCCGGCCCATGGCCTCGTCGAGGCGCTGCTCGGCGCGGGCCACGGTGGTCTGGCGCTCCTCGCGCTCCTTGCGGACCTCCTGCTCGACCCGGGAGACGGCCTGGTCGATGCGACCGGCGACGTCCTTGGTCGCGTCGATCCAGCGGCGTTCGAGGTCGTCGTCGCGCTCCTGGCCGACGTCCGCTGCCTCGCCGAGTTCGGACTTGAGCGACTGCAGGTCGCCCTTGAGTTCGTTGGCGCGCAGGTGGACCTGTGCACGCAGCTCGCCGGTGGCGGCGTCCAGCTCGCGGCGCAGGGCCTCGAGCCGGTCCGAGGCGTCCTGTTGCCGTGCCTCGGAGGCCGTCTCGACGACCTCGACGCGCGAGGCGAGTTCCGCCCGGAACTCCGCAAGCTGCTTCTTGCTGTTGTCGCCGGACGCCGAGACGTCCCTGCGCAGATCTTCGCTGACCGTCTCGATCTCTTCGCGGATCTTGGCCAGTTGCCCCTTCGCATCCTCGAGGCGCGAGGTGCCGGCGGTGTCGACCCGGCCGATCTCGCCACGCAACTTGCTGACCTGGGACTCGAACTCCTGGGTCGCCTGCGCGACCTTCGGGGTCAAGGTGTCACGCAGTTCGTGGAGTTCGCCCCGGGCGATGCCGGAAGCCTCGGCGATCTGGCCGACGACGCGGGCCTCGAGCTCCTTGGCCGCACCCCGCTGGTCGTCGAGGGAGGAGTCGACGGCGGTGAGCACGTCCTCGATCCTTGCGCGCATGACGTCGAGTTCGCCACGACGGGCGCGCTCCCATTCGTGCATCCGCCGGTCGGCGCGTTCGATCTCACCTTCGAGGCCCTGGACGCGGAGTTCGAGTCGCGCGACGGCTTCTTCGGCCCCGATCTCGTCGAGGACGTCCTTCAGCGAAGAACGCTTGCGAGGAGCGCTTGGCTCGGCCTTGGTCAACTCCTCGACGCCCTCTTCGAGTCCGTCCTTCACATCGTCCGCCATGCTCGAGCTCCAACGATCGTCTGCTGTCCGGCCCGGACCACCCACCGTCATCGGCAGGAGGGTCCATCTGGCCAAAGCATGCCGCAACAACGGCCTGTTGGCCGTCTTTCGCGACCATGCGGGCGCCCCACGACCCCCCTGACGGCCGTTTGGACTAGTGAGAACGGGCTACGAATCGGCGCCCGAAAATCCCCCGGAGTGGCCTGTTGGACGCCTTCTCACCCTGCCACCATTTGGTCACGTTCTGCGCCAACGTGCGCACGGGCCGTCACCGACGCCCGGAACGCACCTTTGGGAGATGCCATGCAGCAGGTCACCGGACAGGGCCAACCGGCCACGGGGACAGCGACGACGACGATCACCACGGTCGTCGCCGACGATCGTCCTGTCGTGCGCCTTGGTCTGCACGCCGCCGCAGCGGGCGCCGAAGGGTGCGAGGTCACCGCGGCCGCCACGATCGGCAAGGTCGTCGAGGCCGTCCAGGCCCAGAAGCCGGCGCTGTTGTTGGTCGCCGTTCGCGAGAACGACCCCGACCCGTTCCGTGCCGTTGCCGCCGCGCGCGCCCTGCATCCCTCGATGCGCGTCCTGGCCATCGTCGATGCGGCCAGTGTGATCGACCTGCGTGAAGCGGTCGTCGCCGGTGTGGACTCCCTGCTGCTCTCCAGCGCGGGGATCGACGAGATCCGCAAGGCCTGCGCCGCCACCGGCCGTGGCGAACGTGTCGTCTCGCCCGAGGTCGCGATCCAGCTCGCTGGCACGTGGCGTCCGGAGTACGAACGCTCCGAGCCCGCGTCCCTGACCGCTCGTGAGCTCCAGGTCCTGCAGCTCCTCGCTGAAGGCCTCACCAACCAGCAGATCGGCGACCGGTTGACGGTCTCGCCACGCACCATCAAGACCCACGTGCAGAACCTGCTCTCGAAGCTCGACACCCCGGACCGCACGGGCGCCGTCGCCCGCGGCTTCCGCCTCGGCCTCATCCGCTGACGCAGCACCGCAACGCCTGACGCGCCGACCCCGTTCACCCGAGCGGGGTCGACGTGCTTTTCGTGGCCCTCGCGTCAGGCGAGGTCAGCGCCGCCAGTCGGATAGGTCGTCTCCGGGCTGTCCACGCCGTGCGCCAGCCAGCCGACCATCGCCTGCAACGAGGCATAGGCCTCCAGCCGGGCCTCGTCCGTGCCGGCCTCTTCCGCGGCGACGACCAGGTCCCGCATGCGCTCGACCGTCGAGGGGCCGAGTTCCAGCAGCCCCTCGGCGCCCCCGCTGGCCCACTTGGCGAGCACGTACCTGGCCAACGCCCCGACCGGGATGCCCAGATTGTCAGCGACGTTCCCGATCGTGGAGAGCGGGTCGGCCAGGGAGTACGTCGCCACGTCCGCCTTGAAGTTGGCATCCGGGTCATCCGCATCCCACGGCCCGGTCCACGGGGCGAGGTGGACCACAGGAACCGCGTCGTTGCCGGTCGTCATCCCTGTCCCCTGGCTCGTTGGATCGCAGCAACCGCCTCGTCGGTCTGATCGACGGAGATCGAGAACCGTGTGTCGTCGGCGAGGTGGAGTCGGACGGCCGGACCGGGCCGGATCACGAGCGCCGCCCGCTTGATGAGGCGGCGGCTCCCGCGATACCCGAGTCCGCCGTAGGTCCAGAAGCCGACCTGTTCGATGTCCACGTCGGTGATCTGGTCCAGCCGGAACGTCGAGCGGAAGGGCGAGCGGCCGTAGGCGACGACAACCCGGTCTGCCTCGACGCGCAGGGCCACCGTCCCGAACGCCCACAGGATGAGCCCGTAGATCCCGGCAAGCAGGACCCCGGAGATGATCGCCGAGGTCAGCGTGTTCTGCTCAGGCGAGACCACTGCCCCGAAGGCGACCGCGCCCAGACTCACCAGCATCACCGCTCCCAGCACGCCAGTGAAAACGCCAGACGCCCGCCCCGTGTAGACCGGGGCGGGCGTCTGGTCGATCACTTGAGGCGCTCGATGATCATTGCCATGCCCTGGCCGCCACCGACGCACATGGTCTCGAGACCGAAGGTGCCGTCGAGGGTCTGCAGGCCGTTGAGCAGCGTGCCGGTGATGCGTGCGCCGGTCATGCCGAACGGGTGGCCGACGGCGATGGCGCCACCGTGCGGGTTGAGCTTGGCGTGGTCGATGCCGAGCTCGTCCGCCGAGGGGATCGCCTGGGCCGCGAAGGCCTCGTTGATCTCCGCGACGTCGATGTCCTTGATGGACAGGCCGGCGTGCTTGAGGGCCTGCTGGGTCGCACCGACCGGGCCGAGGCCCATGATCTCCGGGTTCAGCGCGGTCACGCCGGTGGAGACGATGCGAGCGAGGGGCTCGAGACCGAGCTCCTTGGCCTTCGTGTCGCTCATGATCACGATGGCCGCAGCGCCGTCGTTGAGCGGGCAGGCGTTGCCTGCGGTGACCGTGCCGCCGGGGCGGAACACGGGCTGCAGCGATGCCATCTTGTCGCGGTCGCCGGCGCGCGGCGACTCGTCGGCCGTCATCATGTTGCCGTCACCGATCGGGATGGGCGTGATCTCCCGCGCCCAGAACCCGGCGGCCGCGGCCTCGGCGTAGCGACGCTGGGACTCGAAGGCGAAGTCGTCCTGCGCCTCACGGGAGATCCCGCGAAGGTTCGCGACGTTCTCCGCCGTCTGCCCCATCGAGATGTAGATGTCGGGCATGTTGCCGTTCAGGGACGGGTCGGACCAGGAGTCTGCGCCGGCCTCGGCGTCCTTGGCCGAACGCTCCTGCGCCTCGGCGAACTTCGGGTTCTGCGTGTCAGGCCACGAGTCCGAGTTGCCCTTCAGGAAGCGCGACACGGTCTCCACGCCGGCGGAGATGAAGACGTCGCCCTCACCGGCCTTGATCGCGTGGAAGGCCATACGGGTCGTCTGCAGGGAGGACGAGCAGTAGCGGGTCAGGGTGGTCCCGGGGACCTCCCAGCCCAGCAGCGTCGTGACGACGCGCGCCATGTTGAAACCGGACTCGCCGCCGGGCAGACCACAACCCAGGTGCAGGTCCATGATCATGTCGGGGGTGACGGCCGGGACCTTGTCCATCGCGGCCTGGATGGCGAACGCGGCGAGGTCATCGGGGCGCCACTCGGTCAGCGACCCCTTGAAGGCACGTCCGATCGGGGTGCGGGCGGTCGAGACGATCACGGCTTCGGGCACAGTGGATCCTTGTCGAGGAAGGGCTTGCTGACGTTGGGTCGATGCTAACGCTGGACAGCGGCGGCACATTCTCCGGGGCGCACGGCCCCGCACGCCCCTCGCCCGGTCCCCTCGTCCGGTCCACTCGCCGGGCGGTGGCGATGGCGGTCGTCGGGGCGGGGCGCGATCCTTGCTCGAGGCACACACCACGGCAGACACCACGGCAGGAAGCGCGAGCATGGGACGGGACGTCAAACGCGCCGTGCTCGCGCGTTTCGTCACCGCATCCGGTGCCGAGGCCGGGTTCTTCATCGGCATGTGGGGCAAGGCCGCCTACGAGTTCGGCGGCGACCCGACCGCCCTGGCAATCATGACGTTCCTGATCGCGATCTCCTCCGTGGTCGGCAACATCGTCGGCGGCGTGCTGGTCGACCGCTTCGATGCCCGCCGGCTGCTGATCGCCTCCGAGGTGCTCCTGGTCCCGGCCGTGCTGGTCCTGATCCTCGCGGACTCGCTGACATCTCTGCTGGCGCTGGCGGTCGGGGTCTTCCTGCTCCACGGCGTCGAGGAGACGGCCGCCACCTCGCTGCCACCCGCCCTGGTCGAGGACACCGACGACGCCCTCGTCAAGGTGAACGCCCGACTGGAATCCGCGGGCTGGATGGCGATGGTCGCGGGGCCCGGGTTCGGCGGGATCCTCGCCGCGGTCTTCGGACTCAACGCGGTGTTCGTGTTCGACGCGGCCACCAGCCTGGTCTCGATCGGCCTGCTGCTCACGGTCCACCTCGCCGCACGCCCCGCCCCGACCGCAGACGACGAGGCCGAGCCGGAGTCTGGCCTGCGCGAGGTGCTGGCGGGGCTGCGGGTCGCACGTCACACCCCTCGCATCGGCCTGGCGCTGGTCATCGGGTCGCTGCTGTGGTTCTCGTTCGGGGCCTTCGTCGCCTTGGAACCGCTGTACTACCGCGACGTGCTGAACAAGGGCCCCGAGGTCATCGGCTATGTCAACGCGGTCTTCGGGGTCGGCCTGTTCGCCGGTTCCACGATCGTCGACCGACGCGGACGGGCGTGGGGCTTCGTGGCCGCCGTGTGGCTGTCGGCAGCCACCGGCGTCGGCGCCGTGCTGTACGTCGGGACGGCATCGCTGGCCATCGTCGTCGTCGGCGCCCTGGCCTGGGCCATCCCGCTGGGCATGATCTTCCCGATCATCCGGACGCTGGCGCAACGCGCCGCCCCGGCCGGGACCGTCGGCCGGGTCATGGGCGCGATCGCCATGGCCCAGAACACGACCTCGCTGCTCCCCGCGGCGTTCGTGCCGTTCCTGGCCGTCCAACTCGGTGTGCAGGGGACGCTGGTCGCCGGCGCGCTGGTCCCGATGGTCGTGCTGCCGTTCCTGCTGCGCCCGGCACGGCGCCTGGATGCCGAGACCCCACCGACCCCGCTGGACATCCAACCCACGCCACAACCGGGCCACGTCACGCCACTGCCGTAGCCGGGCTTGCGTGCATCCACGCCCAGGACCGGCTGCAGCCAGTTCGCGAACGGCACGCGGATGCCCCACAGGGCGATGCCGAGGATGATCAGCGGCGGAATC
>CBDTZE010000122.1:0-6360 GCA_965364815.1 uncultured Nitriliruptoria bacterium
GAGCGCCCGAAGCAGGCGGAGCACGGCGACTGGGCGACCTCGGTCGCGCTGCGCCTTGCCAAGCCCGCGAAGATGAATCCGCGGGCGATCGCGGAGAAGCTGGTCGAGCACCTCGACCGCCCCGATGTCGTCGATGCCGTCGACATCGCCGGTCCGGGCTTCATCAACTTCCGGTTCGCCTCGTCCTACTGGAACGCGCTGGTCCCTCGCATTGTCGAGGCAGGCGACGGCTACGGCCGTCGTACGCGCCCCGACGCCCCGAAGGTCAACGTTGAGTTCGTGAGCGCCAACCCGACCGGGCCGCTGCACGCCGGCGCCGGTCGCTGGGCCGCCGTGGGTGACGCCGTCGCGGAGCTGCTGCAGGCGGACGGCCACGATGTCCAGCGCGAGTACTACGTCAACGACGCCGGCGAACAGATCCGCGTCTTCGGTGAGACCGTCGTGCTGCTTGCGGCGGGCGAGGAACTCGGCGAGGCCCACTACAAGGGCGAGTACGTCCAGGACCTGGTTGCGGCGCTGCGCGAGGAGCACGGCGACGCCGTCTTCGAGACCGCGGCCGACACGACCGTCGAGGCATCGGGCGTCAACCACGACGGGGCGACGCTCAACGATGGCGAGGGTGACGGCCCCGCCGGTGACGAACGGGTCGACGCGGCCGTGGCTGCCCACGTCGGTGTCCTGGCCGTGGAGAAGATGCGGTCCTGGATCGAGGGCACGCTGCACACCATGGGCGTCGACTACGACGTCTGGTTCTCCGAGCGCCGTGAACTGCACGAGTCCGGCGCGATCCAGCAGACGCTCGACGACCTGAAGGCCGCCGGCCAGACCTATGAGCAGGACGGCGCGCTGTTCCTGAAGACCGAACAGTTCGGCGACGACAAGGACCGCGTGGTCGTCCGGGGCGACGGTCGCCCGACCTACTTCGCCGCCGACTGCGCCTACCTGCGTTCCAAGTGGAGCCGGGCCGATCAGCTCTACTACATGCTGGGCGCCGACCACCACGGCTACGTGGGTCGACTCAAGGCCGCAGCGCAGTGCCTGGGCATCCCCGCCGAGGCCGTCGAGATCCGCATCGGGCAGCTGGTCAACCTCCTGCGCGACGGCGAGCCCGTCAAGATGTCCAAGCGCGCCGGATCGTTCGTCACCCTCGACGAGGTGGTCGAGGAAGTCGGCGTCGACGTCGCCCGGTACTCCTTCCTGCGCCAGTCGCTGGACACCACGGTCGAGTTCGACCTGGCCGTCGTGACGCAGCAGTCGATGGAGAACCCCGTCTACTACGTCCAGTACGCCCACGCCCGGATCACCACGCTGCTCCGTGCCGCGGACGACTCCGGCTTCAAGCCCGGGACAGCCGCCGACGCGAACGGCGACCTGCTGGTCGAGCCGGCCGAGGTTGAGCTGCGCAAGAAGCTCGCCGAACTCCCGGCCGTCGTGGCCGACGCTGCCGAGGCCCGCGCCACGCAGCGCCTCACCCGGTACGTCGAGGAGTTGGCCGGACTCTTCCACCGCTTCTACGCGGAGTGCCGCGTCCTGGGCGAGGAAGACGAGCTGGCGCGGGCTCGCTACTGGCTCGCCTCCGCGTCGAGGATCGTCCTCGCCAACGCGCTGGGGATCCTTCGCGTCTCCGCGCCTGACCGCATGTGACCGCACCGCGCTGACCCGACGACCAGCCAGACCAGATCGAAAGCCCGCACCATGGCGACCACGATGCACCGCACTCCCTGGCCGGCGACTGCCGCGCGCGGCAAGGACGGCGCCCTGATGATCGGCGGCGTGTCCGTGAACGACCTGGCGGCAGAGCACGCGACGCCGCTCTGGGTCGTCGACGAGCAGGACCTGCGCATGCGCTGCCAGGCCTACCGCGAGGCCTTCCCCGATGTCTGGGTCGCCTACGCGTCCAAGGCGTGGTGCACCGTCGGCATCCTGCAGATCGTCGCGCAGGAAGGGCTCTGGATCGACGTTGCCTCCGGGGGCGAACTCCACACGGCGATGATCGCCGGCGTGCCGATGGACAAGGTCGTCTTCCACGGCAACAACAAGTCCGTCGCGGAGTTGGAACAGGCCGTCGAGGCCGGGGTCGCCCGCATCGTCGTCGACTCGCACGAGGAGCTCGGTCGTTTGTCGAAGGTCGCCACCGCGGCTGGCACGACCGTCAAGATCTGGCTGCGCATCACGCCGGGCATCGACGCCCACACGCACGACTTCGTCCGCACCGGCCAGGACGACTCCAAGTTCGGTTTCACCCTTTCGCTGGGGCTGGCCGACAAGGCCTTCGTTGCCGCCCGCGAGGCCGAGGGCATCGAGGTCGTCGGCATCCACGCCCACATCGGGTCACAGATCTTCGGCACGGACCCGTTCGTCGCCAACGCCGAGGTCCTGATCGAGTTGCTGGCACGGTGGCGTGACGAGCACGACGTCGTCCTGGGGGAGTGCAACCTCGGCGGCGGGATGGGCATCCGTTACACCCACGAGGACCACCCGGTGCGGATCAACCGCTACGGCGAGGCCGTCGTCCGGGCCGTCCACGACGCCTGTGAGGACCACCACTTCCCGATGCCGCAGTTGGCCGTGGAGCCCGGCCGCGCCATCGTCGGACCCTCGACCATCACCCTGTACGAGGTCGGCACGGTCAAGACCCTGCCGTCGGTGCGGACGTACGCCTCGGTCGACGGCGGCATGAGCGACAACATCCGCCCGGCCCTCTACGAGGCCGAGCACGCCGTCGAGTTGGCCAACCGCGAATCGTTCGACCCGCCGATCGCCGTCACCGTTGTCGGCAAGCACTGCGAGTCGGGCGACCTGGTCGCGGAGCACGCGCGCCTGCCCGGCGACCTCACCGCCGGCGACCTCCTGGCCGTGGCTGCCACGGGCGCCTACACGGAGTCGATGGCGTCCAACTACAACCGCCTGCCCCGCCCCGCGGCCGTGCTGGTCAAGGACGGTGTCGTCCGGCCGCTGATCCGTCGCGAGACCCTCGACGACGTCGTGGCGCGCGACATCCCGTTGTCGTGACCGGCCCGGTCGTTCCTGCCTCGACGGTGCTCGGGGCAGTCGAGGCGTTGTTCGGCGCAGGCACCAGTGTCGCCCCCATGTCCGGCGCCACGCTGCTGCGGTACCTGCCGAAGATGTCGGACCCGTGGACCAACGGCCTGCACCTCGACGAGGAACCGGACGTCGCCGGCCTTGGTGAAGCGCTGGACACGTGGGAGGCATTCGAACGCCCCGGCCGTGTCCGGTGGGCGGTTGCACCGGGCGACGGCGCGGCCCCGCAGGTCCGTGACGTCGTGGCCGGGCGAACCCGTGAGGGCGCGCCGGCGGACCTGTTGGTGGCGTCCCGTCCGATCTTCCACGGTGCCCTGATGCCACGGGCGATCGCCGAGGCGTCGGCACCCGACGACGTCGCGATCACCTGGATCGGGACGGACATCCGTGACTGGGCCGGCTTCGAGATCCTGGCCCGGTGGATCGACATGGACGAGGACCCTGCCGTCTGGCGGTGGCGCGCCACGCGCGTCCGCAACCTTGTCCAGGGCTCCCGGGGCACGGCTTCCCTGGCTCGCATCCCGGCGGCCCCGGTCGGCGCGTCGTTGTTGCTTCGCGCCCCCGACCACCGCCCCGATGCGGATCCCGTCGTCGCCTGCGTGGTCCACGCGGCTCACCGGCGTCGGGGCGTGGCCGCCGGGCTGATCGGCGACGTCGCGCGGGCCCATTCGGGGCCGATCACGGTCCTGGGTGACGCGGCCGGCCACCTCGCCGCCGCCGCGAAGGCACTGGGCCTGGCCTACGTCGCGGACCTTGTCGAGGTCGGGCCCCGCCCCGACCCCGAGGCCATCGCCCGCCGCAAGGCCTGAACCGCACGGCGGTTGCGTGCAGGACCGGCCAGACGACCGGTTGAGCTCAAGCGGGTTCTGGCCGTTCTGGCGCACAGGCGACGGAAGTAGCCTCGCGGCCGATCCTCACCGACAAGATTGGCTTCATCATGGCCGAGCAGACGCTTCGCGTCGGGCTCCTCGGATTCGGCACCGTGGGCGGCGGCGTTGCCCGCATCCTGCGCAGCGGCGCACACGACATCGAGGCACGTGTCGGCGCCCCGCTCGTCATCACCCGCGCGGCCGTCCGCGACCTGTCCAAGGACCGCGGCGAGGACGTTGCCGGTGTGGCCTTCACGACCGACCCGATGGAGGTCGTCGAGGCCGACGACGTCGACATCGTTGTCGAGGTCATGGGTGGTCGCGACCCGGCCGGCAAGCTGATCCGCCGGGCCCTGGAGCTGGGCAAGCCGGTCGTCACCGCCAACAAGGAACTGGTGGCGCACGAGGGCCCGGAGCTCTACGACCTCGCCGACCAGTCCGGCATCGACTTCATGTACGAGGCCGCGGTGGCCGGGGCGATCCCGATCATCCGTCCGCTCAAGGAATCTCTGGCCGGCGACAAGGTTCGTCGCGTCGTCGGGATCCTGAACGGCACGACCAACTTCATCCTCACGAAGATGAGCGAGGAAGGCGCGTCCTACGCCGACGTCCTGGCTGAGGCCCAGCGTCTCGGGTACGCCGAGGCCGACCCCACCGCCGACGTCGGGGGCCACGACGCCGCCAGCAAGACGGCCATCCTCGCTTCGCTTGCGTTCGACTCTCGCGTCCGCTCTGACGACGTCCACCGCGAGGGCATCGAAGCCATCACGGACATCGACATCGAGATCGCCAGCCGCCTCGGTTACGTCATCAAGCTGTTGGGCATCGCGTCGGACAACGGCGGCTCGTTGGGCGTCCGTGTCCACCCGACGCTGATCCCGCGGACCCACGCCCTTGCCGGCGTGCGCGACTCCTTCAACGCGATCTGGGTGCAGGCCGACAACGCGGGCGAGTTGCTCTTCAGCGGCCGCGGCGCCGGCGGCCTTCCGACCGGTTCTGCGATCGTCGGCGACGTCATCGACGCGGCACGCAACTTGCGCCAGACGGCACGCGGCCCGGTCGAGACCAGCCACCGCGAGATCCCGATCCAGCCGATCGAGGAGCTCCAGACCCAGTACTACGTCCGCCTCGACGTCGTCGACGAGCCCGGTGTCCTGGCCAACGTCGCGACCATCTTCGGGTGGAACGGCGTGTCGATCTCGCAGGTGCTCCAGCAACTTCGCAACGACGCCCCCGAGTCCAAGGGCAAGGGCGCGGCGGTCGCTGGTTCTGCAGAGCTGGTCATCGTCACCCACCGGGCGACCGAGGGCGACCTGCGAGCCACGGTCGAGGAGCTCAAGAAGGCCGACACGATCCACGAGGTCAGCGCCGTCATCCGCGTCGAGTCCGAGGTCTTCGAGGTGCAGGCATGACCGCACCCGACGCCGCCCCGGTCACGTCCGGCGCCAACGGTGGCGCCCACGTCTGGCGCGGGATCATCGAGGAGTACCGCCATCGCATGCCGGTGACGGCGTCCACGCCGATCGTGACGTTGCGCGAAGGGGGCACGCCGCTCATCGTCTCCGATCAGCTCAGCGAGCTCACGGGCTGCGAGGTCCACCTGAAGTTCGACGGCGCCAACCCGACCGGGTCCTTCAAGGACCGCGGTATGACGATGGCGATCACGAAGGCGCACGAGGCCGGCGCCAAGGCCGTCATCTGCGCCTCGACCGGCAACACCTCGGCTGCGGCTGCCGCCTACGCAGGCAAGGCCGGGATGGTCTGCGGTGTGATCGTGCCGTCCGGGAAGATCGCACTGGGCAAGCTGGCCCAGGCGCTGGTCCACGGGGCGCGCGTCATCCAGATCGAGGGCAACTTCGACCAGGCCCTCGACATGTGTCGTCAGCTCGACGAGCGGTATCCCGTCACCCTGGTGAACTCGGTCAACCCGTACCGCATCGACGGCCAGCGTTCCGCCGCCTGGGAGATCTGTGACCAGCTCGGTCGCGCTCCCGACGTCCACTCGATGCCCGTCGGCAACGCCGGGAACATCACCGCCTACTGGCGTGGGTTCAACGAGTACCTGGACGACAAGATCATCGACCGACTGCCGGTCATGCGTGGCTGGCAGGCTGCCGGCTCCGCCCCGATCGTCGACGGCCGCATCATCGAGAAGCCGGAGACGATCGCCACCGCGATCCGCATCGGCAACCCGGCATCGTGGAAGCAGGCCGAGGAGGCCCGCGACCAGTCCGGCGGCTCGATCCGCAAGGTCACCGACCGCGAGATCCTGTCGGCCTACCGGCTGCTGGCCAAGCAGGGCGTCTTCTGCGAGCTGGCCTCGGCGTCGTCCGTGGCCGGGCTGCTCAAGCTCCACGAGGAGAACCTGCTGGAGAAGGGGATGGTCGTCACCTGCACACTCACCGGCCACGGTCTCAAGGACCAGGAGTGGGCGATCAGCGGGGCGGCC
>CBDTZE010000123.1:0-6353 GCA_965364815.1 uncultured Nitriliruptoria bacterium
GCATGTCGACGAGGTGCAGTTTGAGACCACGCGCCTCCGCGAAGTCCTTGCAGATGGCCCCGGAGCGGTCCGAGTACCCGCCGATGCCCAGGCCGATGTAGAGCCCGTCGGCCTTGTAACCCATCTGCACCAGGGCATCCCAGAGTGCCAAGGAGTCCTTGCCTCCGGAGACGGCGACGAGGATCTTGTCGCCGTAGCTGAACATCCGCTGCTCCGGCCCCCCGCCGCCCTCGCCGTTGCCGCGGTCGACGGCCTTGCGGATCTGGCGTTGCACGTGGTCGACGAAGTGTTCGCCGCACCACGAGGACCGGTGGCGGGGCTCCTCGATGATGGCGGGCCCGCGACACTCGACGCACCGGACCGGACCGGCGCCGCCGGAGATCACGGGGCGCAGTTCGACCTCGGCGGTGTCCGACAGGGTGTGCCCGGCGGTGACCAGTTGGCCCCCGGCGATGACCAGGACGGTCGTCGGGTTGACGTCGAGGTGGTCGAGCAGGTCAGCGACCGTGCGCGGACCCGGCACCTGTTCGACCCGATCGGGGTTGCGGAGGCGTACGAGCATGAGGAGCAGACTCCCGGTGACTGGACCACGCCGGAGGATCCTCGGGCGTGGGGCAGGCAGGGTATCCCCGTGGTCCAGTGGTCCTTTCCGGTCACGGTGGAGGACTTTCCGGACGACCTGCGGGCCCGACACCGACCTTTGGGACCACACTGCAACCGCGTGGCTCGGGCGCCGCGCCTGGACGACAGGGGATGCCACTCGTGACCGATGCCCTGACGCCGGTGCTCGAAGGCGATGACGCTGCGGGCTCGAGCCTGCTCGACAGTCGCATCCAACGCGAGCTCTACACCGAACGCCTCGTCAACACGGCCAGGCTCATCGGCGTGGTCCTGGGTTTCGTCCAGTTCGGGCTCTTCACCGACTACCCGGCGGGCGTCCGCGAGGTCGGTCTGGTCATCGGCGTCCTCTACGGCGTCATCGCGGTGGCCTCTCGTCGCGAGCTCGCCCGGCGCACCACGCTCGAGGCCATTCGGCAACTGACGACCGCAACACTGCTCGCCGACGCCGTTCTGCTGGCGACCACCGCGCTGATGCTGGCCTACCAGTCGGATCCCACGAACCTCTTCCTGATGGTGCTCGTGCTGCTCGAAGCGTCCATGAAGCGCCAGGTACGTGGCGCGATGTGGATGGCCGGGGCCGGCATCCTCGTCGAGATCGGACGTGTCCTGCTGCGTGCCGAGGTGCACGCGCTGCCCGTGAAGCCGGCCGAGAGCACCTTCTTCGCCGGCATGCTGATCCTCATCGCGCTCTTCGCCGGTGGGACCGTCCGACTCCAGGTCGCGGCCCAGGACGACCTCGCCCGCTCCAATGACCGCCTCCGGGCGATGCGCCGACTCCTGCGCAGCGGCATCGACTCGTTCTCCGGCGGCACCGGTCTTCAACAGATCCTCGCGGAGGCGGTCGAGGGCCTGGCGCTTCGGTCGGCGATCGTTCGTCCGGCTCACGGTGCGGCCGTCGCGTGGCCAGCCGAAGCGACCATCGATCCCGTCGTCGAGGTCCTTGCGCGGGAGTTGTCGCTGCTCGGCGAACAGACCCCGGGACCACGCGAAGGCGTCGACCACGTCGATGGCCAGGGCCGCGTCTGGCGCGCCCTGTCGCTCTCCCGCGGTCCCGACGGCGAGGCCATCCTCGTCATGGAGCTGAGCAACCAGGACGGCGCTCGCCAGGACGCCGACGCGCTGCAGGCGGAGTTGCAGGCGGTGCTGCGGGCATCCACGGCCTTGGCTGTCGAGGAGGAGATGCACTCCGCCAGGGAACGCCTCGACCGACTGCGTCACGATGTCGTGGCGGTCACGACGCACGAGATCCGGACCCCGGTCACGATCATCAAGGCCGCGGTCGAGTCCATCCAGCGCGGCGTCGCCCCGACCCGGCACGGCGAACTGGTCGGCACGATCGAGGCAGCCACGGTCCGCCTCGAAGGCGTCGTGGAGAACCTCCAACTGGTGCAACGCCTGGACTCGGGCACCTTCGCCACGCACCTCGGACGAGTCGACGTGGGCGCCGCGCTCGCCGACGTCGCGCACATGGTCGCCCAGTCCCCCGTGAGCATCGACCGACTCGTCGACAGTCGCGCCTGGGCGGATGCAGATCTGGTCCACACCGTCCTGCGTTGCCTCGTCGACAACGCGGTGACCCACGGCCTCGGTCGCGAGGTGCGCCTCGAGGCGTTCGTCGACGGCGAACTGATCATCGTGGACGTCAGCGATGCGGGTCCGGGTGTGCCGATGCAGGCGCGGCAGCGGATCTTCGAACGGTTCGCGGCCGCCAGCGCGGCGAACCACCACCGCGGTGCCGGGATCGGTCTCCCGCTGGCGCGCGAGCTCGCTCGCCTGATGGACGGGGACGTCGACCTGCTGGACGTGGAGCGCACCACCTTCCGGCTGCATCTCCCCCGGGCCGACTGACCAGCAGCGTCAGGCTGGCGCGTCGGCGTCCGTGGCGCTCGACGTCTCGTCGTCCTCGTCGTCGTGGCCTCGCAGGAGCCCACCGAGTGCGGCGATCAACAGGACCGTGACGCCGGCCATGGCTGGCTCGGCCACGATGGCGGTCGCCAACACGACGCCAAGCAGGATGTTGAGCACCAGGGCGACGTCGAGATAGCCCTCCAGTGCCATGTGTTCGCGGACCGGGCTGCCCTCCAGCAGGTGCAGCAGGACGGCGTAGAGCACGAGTTGCACGGTTGCTGCCACCGCAACACCGAAGGCAGCGACCCCCAGACGTTGCAAATCGGTCGGGGCCTCGAGCACGCCGGTGATCAGCACGACCTCGGCGACGGCGGCGGCTGCGCCGAGCCCGGCGACGCCGACGTTGAACGCGAGCTTGGCCAACGGTGTCCGACGCCGCACTTCGTGCAGGCTCACGGCCAACAGCACCAGCCAGGGCAGGACGCCGACCGGCACGGCGACCAGCATTGCCAGGAGCACCGCCTCCTCGAGTGTCACGAGGTGGCCAGCACCGCCGGCCCGGGACATCGGCAGCGTGGCCGCCGCCACCAAGGCGAGTGTCAGGGCTGCCAGGACCAGGACCGTCGAAGTTTCCACCTCGCCGATGGGCTGGGTCAGGCTGACCGCGATGGCACTGGCGATCGCCAGTGCGAAGAGCACGTGGGCGTAGGTACGGACGGTTGTCGGCATGAAGACGACCTCGCAAGCGTTGATCGCGCCGATCATGCCCGGTCTGGCCGCCATCCTCATGCACGTTCGTCGGTCGTCGTCCGACCGTGCGTGCAGACAAAGCACACTTCAATGGTGATACTTGTCTACGTATAACCATTGTGGTTGTGTTGCGGGTGAGCCGACGCAGGAGATCGTGCATGGTGGTGGCCCTGGTGGGTGACGTCGTCCGGTCGCGGTCGTTTCGCGACCAGCAGGCGCTGTTGCAGTCCCTCGCCGCACTGGTGGCCCAGGTCAACGACGCCGTCCCGGCGATCCAGCCACTTCGGCTGGTGGTGCGCGACGAGTTCGCCGCCACGTACGCATCGGTGGCGGCGGCCGTCGAGGCCGCACTGCGGTTGCGTCTCGCCGCTGGTGACCTCGCGCTCATGACCTTGGACGACGAGCACGAGCCCGTGGACGTCCGTGTCGGCCTGGGCGAGGGTGACGTCATCCTGGCAGACGGACAGTCCACGGATGCCGGCCAGGGCGGGCCGGCCTGGTGGGCCGCGCGCGCCGCACTCGACGAGGCCTTCGACCTCCCCGGGCGCAGCCAGTGGCCACCGTCGATTCGTGTCCGACATCGCGGTCCGGATCCGGTTTCGCAGGGCGCGGTCAACGCGTACCTGCTTTGCCAGGACCAGCTCTTCGCGCGGATGGACCTGCGGGATCGGCGTGCCCTGCGCGGCCTGTTGGACGGGGAACGCCAGGTCGACGTGGCGGCGGAGTTGGGCATCACCCAACCGGCCGTGGCCCGGCGACTGCGTGACCGCGGCGCCCTCGCGATCAAACGTGGACTCGAGGCATTGCATGCCGGTGAGGCTGCACGTCACACAGCCCCGGCCCCCGACCCGACCTCGGTCTAGCCTCGCCGCCACGGCGGTCGAGCGGACCAGTACCCCGAACGACCCAGACCCTTTCCCACTCAAACGCAAGGACCTTGTCATGGCAGAGCGCCACCCGGCCGCATCGACCCCGACCGACCTCGTCAAGGCCGTCTACGAACGCATGGCAGAGCGCGTGCCCGTGGGCCGCGAGCGCTACGGCCGACCGCTGACGTTCGCCGAGAAGATCCTCGTCTCCCACATGGACGACCCGTCCGGTGGCGGCATCGAACGCGGCAAGGACTACACCGACTACCGCCCCGACCGCGTCGCCATGCAGGACGCCACGGCGCAGATGGCGATCCTCCAGTTCATGGTCTCCGGCCGCAAGCAGGCCGCCGTCCCCTCGACCGTCCACTGTGACCACCTGATCCAGGCGTACGTCGGGGCGGACAAGGACCTCGAGGTCGCCAACGACACCAACAAGGAGGTCTATGACTTCCTGCGGACGTCGTCGGAGAAGTTCGGACTGGGCTTCTGGAAGCCGGGCTCCGGCATCATCCACCAGGTCGTCCTGGAGAACTACGCGTTCCCGGGTGGCATGATGATCGGGACGGACTCCCACACGCCCAACGCCGGCGGGCTCGGCATGGTCGCGATCGGTGTCGGTGGCGCCGACGCCGTCGACGTCATGGTCGGCATGCCGTGGAACCTCAAGGTTCCCCGCCTCATCGGTGTCAAGCTCACCGGGACGCTCAAGGGCTGGACGGCCTCCAAGGACATCATCCTCAAGGTTGCGGAGATCCTGACGGTCAAGGGCGGCACGGGCGCCATCGTCGAGTACTTCGGCCCGGGTTCGCGCTCGATCAGCGCAACCGGCAAGGGCACCATCTGCAACATGGGTGCCGAGATCGGCGCGACGACGTCGCTGTTCGCCTACGACGACTCGATGTCCCGCTATCTCAAGTCCACCGAGCGGGGCGACCTTGCCGACCTCGCCGACCAGTACGCCGAGTTCCTGCGCCCCGACGAGGGCGTCGAGGAGAACCCGGAGAAGTACTACGACCAGGTCATCGAGATCGATCTCGACACCCTGGAGCCGCACATCGTCGGGCCGCACACGCCTGACCTGGCGCGCCCCGTCTCGGCACTCAAGAAGGAAGCCCCGGAGAAGGGCTACCCGGTCGAGCTCTCCAGTGCGCTGGTCGGCTCCTGCACCAACTCCTCGTACGAGGACATCACGCGGGCCGCGTCCATCGCACGCCAGGCAGCACGTCACGGCCTCAAGGCCAAGACGCCGCTGCTGATCACGCCGGGCTCGGAGCAGGTTCGCGCCACCATCGAGCGCGACGGTCTGCTTGCCGACCTCGAGGCCATCGGCGCCACGGTGCTTGCCAATGCCTGTGGCCCGTGCATCGGCCAGTGGAAGCGTGACGACGTCAAGAAGGGCGACAAGAACTCCATCCTGACGTCCTTCAACCGCAACTTCCCGAAGCGCAACGACGGCAACCCGGAGACGCTCGCGTTCATCGGCTCGCCGGAGACGGTCGTCGCTGCTGCCCTCGCCGGTCGGCTCGACTTCGACCCGCAGCGAGACACGCTGACGGCGCCGGACGGCTCCGAGGTCAAGCTCGACATCCCCGTCGGCCAGGAGCTGCCCGACAGCTTCGACCGCGGTGCGGAGGGCTTCGTCTCTCCCGCCGAGGAGACGGCGGCCGTCGACGTCGTCATCGCCCCGGGCTCGGAGCGTCTCCAGGAGCTCGAGCCCTTCCTGCCCTGGGACGGCAAGGACTTCGACAAGCTCCCGATCCTGCTCAAGGCGAAGGGCAAGTGCACGACCGACCACATCTCGATGGCCGGGCCGTGGCTCAAGTTCCGTGGCCACCTCGAGAACATCTCGGGCAACCTCTACCTCGGGGCGATCAGCGCCTTCACGGGCAACTCGACAGCGCGTGACGTGCTCGACGGCGACCAGGAGATGAGCTTCCCCGACCTCGCCAAGAAGTGGGGCGAGGCCGGTCAGCACTCCGTCGTGATCGGCGACGAGAACCTCGGCGAGGGGTCCTCGCGTGAGCACGCGGCCATGGAGCCGCGCTTCCGCAAGGTCTCGGCCCTGATCGTGCGGTCGTTCGCCCGCATCCACGAGACCAACTTGAAGAAGCAGGGCATCCTGCCGCTGACGTTCGCCAACCCGGCGGACTACGAGTTGGTCCAGGAGCACGACCGTGTCTCGATCGTCGGGCTCTCCGAGCTCGCCCCCGGACGCCAGGTCGACGTGGTGCTGCACCACGCGGACGGCTCCGAGGACCAGAT
>CBDTZE010000124.1:0-6341 GCA_965364815.1 uncultured Nitriliruptoria bacterium
ACTTCCTGCCCGGCCGAAAGCGAGCGAAGCAGCACCAGGACAACGGCGCCGATCGCCCCGATCTGGCCCGAGGGGAAGATCTGCAGGACCGCGATCCCCGCGACAAGCAGCAGGATCACGGCGCCGCTGTAGACGGACGCCACCACACCGAGCATCGCCTGGGACCGGAAGAAGGGGCCCCGGACGGCCTGGATGCGGTGGTCGACGATCGCCTGTTGGGCGCCCTGGACGCCGAAGACGTGGAACTCCTCGCCGAGGCTCACGGCCTCGGTCACGGTCTCGGCGAAGCCGAGGGAGGCCATCGCGTGCGACCGCGAGTACTCCCGTGCCCACTGCGCCATGGGACGGAACGCCAGGAACAGCACGCTCCCGGCCACCGCCATGCCGATGGCTGCCAGGGGCGCCAACAGGAAGGCCGATCCCAGCAACCCGACGACCATCAGCGTCGCACCGATCCCGCGAGTGCATGCCAGAACCAGCTGTGCCGTCTGCCCGACCTGGGTCGTCATGACGTCCTGGAGGTGGCCGTTGCGTTCCCGGGACTGGACCTCCCAGCGCGCATGGACGAACGCCTCGAACAGCTCGCCCCGCAGGCGGGCCTGGGTGTTGGCGACGATCCTCGGCGGCAGGACGGACGTCACCACGTCGATGACCAGGATCACCGAGGCGAGGATCACGCCGACGAGGATCGCCCGACCGATCGGCAGTTCCATCGAGAGGCCGGCAGCGCCGACCGTCACCAGCTCGTTGCCAGCCGCCAGGGCGACGGCGGTCTGGGCCACGATCGCGACCACCGCTGCCTCGAGAAACCCTGACGGGAGGCCAAGCGCGATCAGCGTCGCCACCGATGCCCGCTCGCCCTCCAGGAGGCGGCGCAGGGTCGGCCAGACGGCTCGCAGGCGCGAGTCCTCGGGTTGGTCAGCTGCCATCTGGCGCCGCGCCGAATGCCATCTGGTCCATCTGCCAGAAGGCCTGGAGGTGCACCACCAGTCCTTCGTCGTCCACGCGATAGACGAAGGCGCCGGTGACGACCACCGTCGAGCCGTCGCCCATCACGTTCCGGATGCGTCCGACGTTGGCGCAGCGGTCCCCGCCGGCATGGCTGCGCTCGATGAGGAACTCGATCGAGGACATGGTCGCGATCGTGGCATCCCAGAATGCCCCGATCGCTGCCTTGCCGCGATGGCCTGAGCCGGCTTCGTCGAACATGCTCGGACCGACCGGGTCCTCGACGAGGGCATCGTCGGCGAAGCCGGCCAGCCAGCCCTCGCGGTCACCGGCGGCCACCGCCGTCATCGATCGCATCGCCGCCGCGCGTGCCGGGTTGGCGGGCAGGCTGGCGAGGTCGAGGACCGGCCCGAGGTCGGCGAGGGGGGCGGCATCCATGTGGGTTCCAGGGTGTGGGGTGTCAGCCGACGCGGGCACGGACGGGTGCGATGACGGTGTCGTGGAACCAGTTGAGCGCGTCGGCCTTGGCTTGGACGTCATTGCCGTCGGCGCCAGTGAACAGCCACGGGATCAGCATGATGTCGGTCACGCCGATCTCCGCAAGGCGGCACATGGTGTCGACGTCGGGTCCCACCAGCGGCGTGACCTGGATCTCGAAGCGCCCCGTCGCGCAGTCGGCGTCTGTTCGCCCCGCGTCGGCGAGGCTGGACCGCAACTTCGGGACGATCTCGCGCATGTCGTCCTCGGTGTTCATCACCGAGACCCAGCCGTCGCCCAGGCGACCGGCGCGACGCAGCCCCGCATCGCTGAGACCGCCAACGATGATCGGGACCGGCTTCGTCGGTCGCGGTCGCATCTTCAAGGGAGCGAAGTCGTAGTGCTCACCGTGGAACTCGGCCCACTCCTGCGCGGGGTCGCAGCAGGCGCGGATGATCGCGATCTGCTCGTCCAGTCGCACACCTCGCGTCGCCTTCTGCGTCCCGGTCCAGGTGAACTCCTCGGGCATCCACGACAGCCCCACGCCGAGGGCGAAGCGGTTGTCGCTGAGCGCCGCGATGGTGGAGACCTGCTTCGCCAGCGCAAGGGGTTCACGGATCGGCGTCTTGAGGACGTTGGTCGAGAACGTGATCCGTTCGGTGACCGCGGCCATCGCCGGGATCGCCGTCAGCGGGTCGACGAAGTGCGTGTCCTCGTCCCAGAACCTCGACCCGTCAGGGGAGTAGGGATAGGGCGTGTCGGTGGCCTGCGGCCAGAAGATCGAGTCGGGCAGGCAGATGCCGTCCCAGTCCGCATCCTCGGCCGCCTTGGCCAGCGTCAGCACCTGGTCCACCGGCGTCATCGCCAGCGCCACGGAGAAACGCACCCCGGTCATCAGCGAGTCGGAACGACCAGGACGACCCACGGGCTGTCCGTCTCGTCGCCCTTGAACCACGAGGCCTTGGCGGACAGGCCGGTGTGGGTCATGGCTGCGGCCACGGCCGCAGCGCCAGCCTCGTCGGCCACGACGACCTGGATGACGAGGTCACCGACGGCCAGGTCGGAGATGCCCACCCGCCCACCGAGGCAGCGCGTGAGTTCGCCGATGAAGGCCTGCTTCTCCGGCGCATCGAGGTCGCTGCCCACCGTCCCCGCCGTGTGCGCGGCGAGCAGGGCGTCGAGGGCCTCTGCGAGCGCCCGGGTTGCCTTCTTCACGTCTGACCGAGGCACGTCGTTGCGTGACCGAAGGGGGTGGTCGAGCGGTGCGGTCTTCGGGGACATGACGTTCCGATGGCAGGGACTCACCGGCAAGGTGCCGTACGACGGAACCTAGGCCGACGACGCCTCGACCGGGTCCGCGGCATGGGGTCGTACGGTTCGCCTGGCAGGGACCAACGAGGGTGACGTGGGCGACGAGGTGACGGGGGACTGGCGCCGCTGGATCCGTCAGGACGTGTCCGAGGTCCGGCCCCTGGGTGGCTATGCAGCCAAGCGATGCCCCGTGCGCACGCAGCTCGATGTCCTGCGCCCCGTCGAGCCGGCCGGTGTGTCCGAGTTCATGCGCGGCCTCGCCGACGCGGGCAACGCCTTCGAGGCCGAGGTGTTCGACGGCCTCGCTGAGGCCCATGACCTCGACCTCGCCGACGCGCCGGCAGATCGCGCCGAGGTGGAGGTGGCGACCCTCGAGGCGATGCACCGGGGCGAGAAGGTGGTCGTCGGTGGCCGTCTTCCCCTGGACGTCGCGGGCCGAAGGGTGGGCGAGCCCGACATTCTCGTGCGGGTCGGCCTGGCTCCCGTGGACGGACGTTGGCGCTACGCCCCGGTCGACGTCAAGACGCATGGAATTCTGCGATCGGGCAAGGGCCACGACGTCATCGTGCAGCACCGGGACCACCTCGTCGCACCGACCGGCACCGTCGAGGAGGAGGGCGCGACGCCTGACGGCCGCCGGGATCGGACCGCACGCAACGACACCCTCCAACTGGCGCACTACCACCGCATGTTGGAGGCCTGCGGGCACGCAGCGGCGGGACCAGCGTGGGGCGCGATCCTGGGCGCCGAGGGCTGGGTCGCATGGTTCCCCCTCGACGAACCACTGTGGATGACGCCGACCAACGACCCGGATCAGGCCACCAAGCGTCGGTCTGCGCTGGACGTGTACGACTTCGAATTCGCCTTCCGCCTGGACATCGCCGCGGTGGCGGGCCAGCACCAGTGCGACCCGAGCGTCCCGCTGCTGGTCGCCCCGATGGACTGCGGCGAATGCGCCGAGTGCCCGTGGCGCAACCACTGCTGGCCGCAGTTGGACGAGAGCGGCGACGTCTCGCGGCTGCCGTCGGTGAACTACGCCGGCTGGCGGGCCCTTCGTGAGGCGGGCCTGGGGACCAATGATCTGCTGGCCGCGGCACCCGACGACGCGGTGGTCGACGGACTGCCGCCGAGCAAGTTGCGTGAGTTGCGACTGCAGGCCAGGGCACGGGTCAGCGACGTTGCCGTCCACACACGTGGTGACCACTCGCCACCGGTGCCGCGAGCCGACGTCGAGGTCGACGTCGACATGGAGAACATCGCCGATGGCGCCTACCTGTGGGGCGCCACCGTCACGGTGCGGGGCTCCGTCGCCGGGATCGAACGGGGCCATCACGCCTTCGTGACGTGGACGTCGCCGCTGGATGCCGAGGCGCTGGCCCAGAACTTCGACGAGTTCTGGACGTGGCTGTCGGGCATCCGCCAAGCCTGCGTCGAGCAGGACGCGTCGTTCCTGGCGTTCTGTTGGTCGGCGTCTGCCGAGAACCGTTTCCTGCGTGAAGGCGCTGCGCTGCTGGGCAACCAGGACGAGGTCGAGCACTTCATTGCATCGGAGCAGTGGCTCGATCTGCTCGCGTGGTTCAGGGGACACTTCGTCACGGGGTCGGGCATGGGGCTCAAGCAGGTCGCGACGAGACTGGGTTTCGCCTGGCGTGACGAGGACCCCGGCGGGGCGGCTTCGATCACCTGGTATCGCGAGGCCACCGACCCCGAAGTGTCTGCCGCGCAGCGCGAGGCGGCGCGGGATCGCCTGCTTGCCTACAACGAGGATGACGTGCGGGCGACCCTCGCCGTCCGTGAGGTGCTCTCGGCGGGCGTGTGGTCGCCACCGCCCGCGCCCTGATGCACGACGTCGTCAGGTGAGGGCTGCTTCGGCCATCGCCGGCAGCACCGTTGCGAGATCCTCGTCCACACGCGTGGCCACCAGGTGGTCGGCACGTGTTGGGCCGGTGTTGACGATGGCGAGGGCGGCGCCGGATCGCAGCGCATGGCGGACCAGCAGGTAGCCGCTGCCGACGGTCAGGCTGGAGCCCAGCACCAGCACCGCCCGTGCGTCGGCGGCGAGTTGTCGCGCCCTGGCCATCCGGTCCCGCGGGACGAACTCGCCGAAGAAGACGACGTCGGGGCGGTAGTCGCCACCGCAGGGACAGCGCACCATGGTGAACCGCTCGACGAAGGCGTCGTCCAGCAGTGCGTCGCCGTCAGCCTGTTGCGGAGCATCGAGTTCGGCCAGCCAGGGGTTCGAGGCATCGAGGGCCGCTTGCAGGTCGCGCCGGGGACGCCGCAGGCCGCAGTCGAGGCACACGACCTGTTCGAGGCTGCCGTGCAACTCGACCACGTCGTGGCTGCCGGCAGCCTGGTGCAGGCCATCGACGTTCTGCGTGATGACGGCCGTGACGAGGCCGGCCTGCTGGAGGCTGGCGACGGCCACGTGAGCCGCGTTCGGTTGGATGCCCGCGTAGCGCCGGAACCCCACTTGCCCACGCGCCCAGTAGCGCCGACGACTGGTTGGCGAGTCCCGGAACTCGGACCACTGCATCGGCGGCGCGGTGCGGGTCCGGCCGGTGCTCCCGCGGTAGTCGGGGATGCCCGAGGCCGTCGAGATCCCTGCACCCGAGAGCACGACCGCATCGCCGCCCGCCAGCAGCTCCACGGTGGCGTCGAAACTGTTGGCGAATGGGGGCAGGGGGGCGGAGGTCACCGGCGGATCAATCCAGGGGCGAGGTCGGAGGCGCCTTTGGCAGTCGGAGCACGAAGCTCGAACCGGGCGACGCGTGCTCGTGCGTGAGCGTGCCGCCCATCTGTTCCGCGATCCCGCGGGACAAGGACAGGCCAAGGCCTGTGCCGTCCGGCCCGTTGCTGGCCATGGCATGCCTGCCGCGGGAGAAGCGCTCGAAGAGCTCTGGCACGAACTCGGGATCGACGCCGTCCCCGTGGTCCCGCACTCGGATCTCGGCCCAGCCATCCACGTCATCGACGCGGACCTGGATGGGCTGCGCGCCGTACACCTGCGCGTTCTCCAGCAGGTTGTCCAGGACCCGATGCAGGTGGACCGCGTCCGCCTGGGCCAGGACCGGCACCGTCGTCTGCACCGTCACCGGTTCACTGTTGGCGAGGACGGCGTTTTCGACGGCGTCCGCGGCGACCGCGGCGACGTCGATCGTTTCGATCTGCAGGTCGAGTTCTCCACGGTCTGCGGTGGCCTGGGTCGTCAGTTCGTCCGTGAGCCGTGCCAGCCGCTGGCTGGAACGCACCAGCCGTGTCGTGGCCCGTGATCGCTCGGTCTCCGAGAGGTCGGTCCCCCGACGATCGAGGAGCAGTGCGTAGCCCAGGATGACGCTGGCGGGTGTTCGCAGTTCGTGCGACGCAATGGCGACGAAGTCCCGCATCCGTGAGGCCGTTGTCGCCAACTCCTCGTTGGCCACGGTCAGTTCGAACGAGAGCATGCGCTGGCGCCGGGACAGCAGGACCAGGAGGGTGGCTGCGACGACGCCCATCGCAAGCGCGAGCCAGGGCTGCCACACCGTCCAGCCGTGCAACAGGACGTACAGCTCCGACGCCGGTGCCGACGCCACCGCCCAGCGCGCGGGCGGCAGCGGGGGCAACAA
>CBDTZE010000125.1:0-6333 GCA_965364815.1 uncultured Nitriliruptoria bacterium
CTTCGCGGACGGCCTGCGCAACGAGATCCAGGTCGTCAACACCGTCCTGCAGACCACCAAGGAAGACCCGTACGACGTGGTCTCCATGAATGGTGCGTCCGCTGCCACGATGCTCGCCGGCATTCCGTTCGCCGGTCCCATCGGCTCGCTGCGCTACGCCATGACCCGTGACGGGTCCTGGATCGCCTTCCCCTCCTACAAGGAGCTGGAAGAGGAGTGCGTCTTCAACATGGTCGTTGCCGGTCGTGTGACCGACGACGGCGAGGTCGCGATCCTCATGATCGAGGCCGACGCAACCGACGACGCCTTCATCAAGATCGAGATGGGCGCCGAGGCACCCACCGAGGCCGCCATCGGCAAGGCGATCGAAGACGTCAAGCCGATCATCCGTCAACTCTGCGAGGCGCAGGACGCCTTCGTGAAGAAGATGGGTGGCGGTCGTGAGGTCGGCGACTTCAAGTTCTTCCTGGACTACACCGACGAGGTGCTGGACAAGGTCATGGACCTGTCCGTCTCCGCCGTCGAGAAGGTCTACGCCGACGGTTCGACCGGCAAGGAAGAGAAGCAGGACGCCTTGATGGAGATCAAGGCGAAGATGCTCGAGGACTTCGCCGCTTCGCTGTCTGACGACGACGACGCTGACGACCTCAAGAAGCAGGCAAGCCAGGCCTTCCGCTCCGTGGAGAAGAAGGTCGTCCGCAAGATGATCGTCTCGACCAAGAAGCGCATCGACGGGCGTGGCCTGTCGGACCTGCGCAAGGTCACCTGCGACATCGACGTGCTTCCCAAGACGCACGGCTCGGCGATCTTCCAGCGTGGAGAGACCCAGTCCCTGAGCGTCCTGGCCCTCGGCTCGACTCGCGACAACCAGCGTCTGGACACGCTGTCGCCCGTCACCGAGAAGTACTACATGCACCACTACAACATGCCGCCGTGGTCCACCGGTGAGACCGGTCGCGTGGGTTCGCCCAAGCGTCGCGAAATCGGTCACGGCATGCTCGGTGAGCGCGCCCTCGTTCCGGTCCTTCCGCCCATGGCGGAGTGGCCCTACACGATGCGGATCGTCACCGACCTGATGGGCTCCAACGGCTCCACGTCGATGGCTTCCGTCTGTGGCTCGACCCTGGCCCTCATGGCCGGTGGTGTGCCGATCCACGCTCCCGTCGCCGGTATCGCGATGGGCCTGATCAAGGAGGGCGATGACTACATCACCCTCACCGACATCCAGGGCGTCGAGGACTTCTACGGCGACATGGACTTCAAGGTCGCCGGTACCCGTGAGTTCGTCACGGCCCTGCAGCTCGACACCAAGCTCACCGGCATCCCTGCCGACGTGCTCGGCAAGGCACTCCTGCAGGCCAAGGACGCTCGCGACGAGATCCTCGACATCATGGCCGACACGATTGCCGAGCCCCGTGACGAGGTCGCCGCAGGCGCCCCGCGTCTCGAGGTCGTCAGCATTCCGCAGGACAAGATCGGCGAGGTCATCGGACCGCGCGGCAAGATCATCAAGGAGCTCACCGAGCAGACCGGTGCGCAGATTGACATCGAGGAAGAGGGTGGCCGCGGCATCGTTCGCATCTACGGCACCTCGGCCGAACAGGTCAACGCTGCGGTTGCGAAGGTCAACGCCATCGCCAACCCGGTCATGCCGGAAGCCGGCGAGCGCTACCACGCGACCGTCGTCAAGACGGTCGACTTCGGTGCCTTCGTCTCCCTGACGCCTGGCATCGACGGTCTGCTGCACATCTCGGCTCTGTCCAAGATGGTCGGCAAGCGTCTCAACCACGCCGAAGAGGCTGTCGACGTCGGCCAGCAGGTCTGGGTCGAGGTCAAGGAAGTCCTCGACGGTGGTCGCAAGTTCAAGCTCGAGTACGTGGATGACGAGGGCAACGTCGTCTCCACCGAGCGTGACGGCGGCGACAAGGGTGACCGTGGTGGTCGCTCCGGTGGTGGCGACCGTGACCGTGGTGACCGTGGTGGTCGCTCCGGTGGTGGTGACCGTGACCGCGGCGACCGTGGTGGTCGTGAGCGGGGCGGTCGTGACCGCGACCGTGACGCCAAGCGTGACGAGCCCAAGTCTGACGACCGTGGTGGTCGTGACCGGGACCGTGACGCCAAGCGTGACGAGCCCAAGTCTGACGACCGTGGTGGTCGTGACCGGGACCGTGACGCGAAGCGTGACGAGCCCAAGCGCGATGACGACCGTGGTGGTCGTGACAGCGGTGGCGACAGCGACAACGAGGGCGGTGGCCGTCAGCGCACCCGCACTCGGACGCGCAGCCGCGACTGAGTACGTCTGACCGATGGGGCGTGGGGCAACCCACGCCCCATCGGTGATTTCCCCTTCTTTGCACCGGAGTTCCCTTGACCGTGAACCAGACCCTCCTCGACAACGGCATGACCGTCGTCACCGAGGCCATCGACCATGTCCGTTCCGCTGCCGTCGGCATGTGGGTCGGGGTCGGCTCGCGCGATGAGGAAGTGCACGAGGCCGGCGCCTCGCACTTCCTCGAACACCTGCTGTTCAAGGGCACGAACAAGCGCACCGCGAAGCAGATCGCCGAGGTGCTCGACGAGGTCGGCGGAGAACTCAACGCCTTCACCTCCAAGGAGTTGACCTGCTTCCACGCAGCGGTCATCGACAAGGACCTGCCCCTGGCGATGGACGTCCTGGGCGACATGCTCATCGACGCCCGCAACACCGACGCCGACTTCGACGCGGAGCGCCAGGTCGTCCTCGAAGAGATCAACATCCACCTCGACACGCCTGACGACCTCGTGCACAGCGACCTTGCCGAGATCGTCCTCGGTGACCACCCGTTGGCGCTCGAGACCCTCGGCTCCATGGACGGCATCTCCGGCATGGCCCGGGACACCGTTCACGACTACTTCCTGCGGACCTACCGCCCGGCGAACATCGTCGTGGCCGTGGCCGGCAACATCACCCACGACGCCGTGCTCGCGCTGGTCTCCGAGCACCTCGGCGACCTCGGCCGCCCCGGCGGCGTCCACCCCGAGCGTCACGCCCCGACCTCCTGGCCGTCCGGCGACGTCCGCGTCCGGCACCGTCCGACCGAGCAGGCCCACGTGGCCTTCGGTGGTCGCGGCCTCGACATGGACGACGAGCGTCGCTACGCGATGCGCATCCTCTCCACCCTGTTCGGTGGCGGCATGTCCTCGCGGCTGTTCCAGGAGATCCGCGAGGAGCGTGGGCTTGCGTACACGACCTACGCGTACGCCTCCATGCACACGGACGCTGGCATGTGGGGCGCCTATGCGGGCACCACGCCCGGCAAGGTCGAGGAGGTCCTCGACGTCATGACGCAGCAACTCGAGAAGGTCGGCGACGACGTGACGGCCGACGAGGTCGCCCGCGCCAAGGGGCAACTTCGTGGCGGCACCGTCCTGGGTCTCGAGGACACCGGGTCGCGGATGAACCGTCTCGGCAAGCTCGTCACGCACGGGTTGGACATCCTGCCGATCGACGAGATCCTCGGAAAGATCGACGCGGTCACCCTCGACGAGGTCAAGGCTGTGGCCAAGGACGTCCTTGGCGGCGGCCGGTCCCTGGCTGTCGTCGGACCGTTCGACGCGTCGGAGTCGGAACGCTTCCGTCGCTGGGTGCGCTGAGGCGACCTCGTAGGCTCTGTTCCCAGCGACGTGCCGGGAGGCCTGCAGATGACGATCCGAGTCGGAGTGGTCGGGGCCGCCGGGCGCATGGGCGCCGAGGTCTGCCGTGCCGTGGCCGGTGCCGAAGATCTCGCGCTGGTCGCTGCGGTCGACCCGGGAGCTGCCGGAGAGGCGCTGTCGGACATTGCGCACATCGACTCACCGATCGTCCTTGGCGAGAAGCTGGACGACTTCGTGCACGGCAAGGCCGACGTCGTCGTCGACTTCACGCACCCCGATGCCGTGGCCGGGAACACGATCTGGCTGCTGGAGCACGGCATCCACGCCGTCGTCGGGACCACCGGGATCGATGACGAGGACCTGACACGCGTCCGAACCCTGGCGGCAGCCGGCCCGGCCCGGGCCCTGTTCGCCCCCAACTTCGCCATCGGCGCGGTGCTGATGATGCAGTTCGCCAAGCAGGCGGCACGCCACATGCCCCACGTCGAGGTGATCGAGCTGCACCACGACCGCAAGGCCGACGCCCCGTCGGGCACCGCCCTGCGGACCGTGGAGATGATCGACGAGGGACGCACCGAGATCCCTGTCCCGGTGCTGGGGGAGCGGATCGACGGGGCGCGCGGGGCGGAGGCCGACGGCGTCCGGGTGCACTCGATCCGGCTGCCCGGCCTGGTCGCACACCAGGAGGTCATCTTCGGCGGGCTCGGCCAGACGCTCACGATCCGTCACGACTCCCTCGACCGAACCTCGTTCATGCCCGGTGTGCTGCTGGGAATCCGCAAGGTCTCCGGGCTCGACGGCCTGGTGATCGGGCTGGAGCACGTGCTCGACGACTGACCCTTGCAGGGGGCCTCGGTAGGGTCGCGATCGCGATCGATGCTCGGTCGCCCGTACCGCACGCGGGCCAGTGCGCATCGAGTTTCCAGGGGTGAGCATGGCTGTTGACGACGCCGGCAACGACAAGTACGCGGAGGCGCTGCGACGCTTCGGGGCGGCTGCGGACGGGCGGATGGCCCAGCAGGTCGTCGACTCGATGCGGCAACGCGGCGAGACGGTGGAGCGCATCCACCACGAACTGCTCATGCAGGCCCACCTCAGCGCCCACGACCTGGTCAACGCCAGCCGGGCCCTGCGCGACCTCGAGGCCGCCGGGCACGAGCTCGGCGATGACGCCCGCTTCGACCTCGCCTACACGGCATCTCAGGCCGGGCGCACCAAGATGGCCGGCGAGCTCGTCGACAAGCTCGAGGCCAACAACTACCGGGCCGGTGAGCGCGATGTCGCCCGCGCCTTCTCCTTGTTCGTGTCGCTGCGTCGCCTGCCGATCGCTCGGGCCCTGCTCAAGCAGATGATCGACGAGGGCCACCGCCCGTCCGAGGCCGAGTGGTCCGTCCTGCTCGACGACTGCGTCGACCGCCGGGCCATCAAGGACACTCGCCACGTCATCGAGTCCATGCTCGCCGTCGACCAGAAGCCCACCGTCGCCCGTGCCACCGGCCTCGTCACCATGATGGCCAAGGCCGGGCACGTCGACCGGGCCGCTGAGCTTCGTGACCTGTTGGGGCAGAACGGTGTCGTCGTCGAGCGTGAGGCCTGGGAGGCGTTCATCGCCGCGGCCGCGCGTGGAGGCGAGGAAGGTGCCGTCGAGACCGCGATCCGCGCGATGGCGGACGCCGGCGCCACGCCGACCAGCCACCACCGCAACGTCCTGCTTGCCGCCACCGTCGCGTCCGGCGAGGCCGATGCCGTCGTGGCCATGACGTCCTCGTTCGTCGACGACGGCGTGATCCCGACCGGCGAGAACCTCGAAGCATCGTTCGACGTGCTGTTGGCCGGAGGCGACGAGGTCGCCCTCAGCCGCGCACAGAACATCCTCGACTGGATGGTCGTCCTGGGCGTTCCCGTGCCGGCACCCAAGGTCGCGGAGCTCGTCGGGGCGCAGCTCAAGGCCGGTCAGCTCGACGCTGCCATGGGCACCTTCGACGAGAACCTGAAGCTCGGCATCCCGGGCGACCGCAAGCAGGGCAGCGGCATCCTGCACGAACTCATCCGCGCCGACCGTCTCGACGACGCCCGCACGTTCCTGGGTCGTGCACGCAAGGCCCGGGTGCTCACCCACGGTCGTCACTTCGGCTCCCTTGCCGCTGCGTTCGCGCGCAAGGGCAAGGTCGACGACGCGCTCGCCATCCTGACCGAGACGCTGGGCCGCAAGCAGGCGCCCGCCGTCGGCGACGCCGGCAAGGTCGTTGCTGCCGTGAAGCGTGGCGGCGACATCGAACGGACCAAGAAGGTCATCGACGACCTGGCGGTCGCCGGCGTCCACGTCGACGAGGCCACCTACCGCGAGCTGCTGTGGGACTTCGCCAAGAAGAAGCGCGTCGAAGACGCCCAGGGCATGTACGACCGCCTCGTCCAGGCCGGCATCACGCCCGACGAGCGCCACGAGGCCGCCCTCAAGTGGGCGCGGGGCGAGACCGCCCAGAACCTCGAAGAGGCCAAGGCCCAAGCCGAAGCCGCCGTCAAGCCGGCCACCCCTGCGGCTGACGCTGCTCCGGCCGCTGACGCTGCTCCAGTTGCCGCTGACGCTCCGGTTGCCGCCGACGCGCCTCCGGTTGCCGACTCCGCGGAGTCTCCTGCTGCTGAGCCGACGCCGGCCCCCGAGCCCGAACCGGCACCGCCGGCTGAGCCTGCTCCGGCACC
>CBDTZE010000126.1:0-6309 GCA_965364815.1 uncultured Nitriliruptoria bacterium
CCCGGGTCGAACCGCTTCGGGCCGGTCGCCGCAAACCTGTCGATCCGACCGGGCAGCGACCTGCAACCCGCGCCCGTCGGCGACCTCGTCGGCGAGATCGAGCGCGGCCTGTGGATCACGTCCTTCAACTACTGCCGGATCCTCGACCCCAAGACGTTGGTGGTCACGGGCCTGACCCGCAACGGCACCTACCTGGTCGAGGACGGGCACGTCGTCGGCTCGGTCGGCAACGTGCGCTTCACCCAGTCCTTCGTCCAGGCCGTTGCGCCGGGGCACCTGTTGGGGATGGGCGACGACGCACGACACGCCGACAGCGAGTTCGGCGCCGGGATGACGCACGCCCCGTCCCTGCTGCTCGCGCAGTGGAACATCACCGGTGACGGGCGCGGTTGACTCGGGGCAAACCCCAAGGAAATCGCTCTTGAGCACCCCCACCTGGAACCGCGCGCTGGTGACCGGCGCCTCGTCCGGCATCGGCGCGTCCTTCGCCCGCCTGCTGGCCGCTGCCGGCACCGACCTCGTCATCGTCGCCCGTTCGACCGACGCGCTCGACGCGTTGGCTTCGGAACTGCGCGAGGCCGCATCCGTCGAGGTCGAGGTCATCACCGCAGACCTCACCGATGACGCTGCGCTGGCCAAGGTCATGAGCCGCCTGGGTGATCTGCAGTCCCCCGTGGACCTGCTGGTCAACAACGCCGGCTACGGCCGAGGCGGCGCCTTCCACGAACTGGACGCGGACGACCAGGACCGGATGATCAAGCTGAACGTCAACGCGTTGGTTGCGCTGACCCACGCCGCGATCCCCGCCATGAAGTCCCGCGGACGGGGCGGGATCCTGAACGTCGCCTCGATGGTCGGGCTGATGCCCACGCCCTACACCGCCGTCTACGGCGCAACGAAGGCGTTCGTCATCTCCTTCAGCGAGGCGCTGCACGAGGAGGTGCGCAAGTACGGCATCCACGTCACGTCGTTGAACCCGGGCTTTACTCGGACCAACTTCGCCGAGGTGGCGAACGTCAACGATTCGATGATCCCCGACCTGCTGTGGATGGAGGTCGAGCCCGTCGTCGAGGCCGGCCTCGAGGGCATCGCCAAGAACCGTGCCGTCGTCTCCCCCGGGGCGAACGCCGCCATGGCCGTCGCCGCCCGACTGCTGCCGTCCGCGGTCCTTCGCAAGGCCACCGCCGCGGCCGTGAAGCGAGGTCGCTGATGACCCTCCCCTACACCCGCGCACTCATCACCGGCGCCTCACGCGGGCTGGGCGCCGAGTTCGCCCGCCAGATCGCGGCCGACGGCATCGACCTGGTGCTGGTCGCCCGCACGGCTTCGGACCTCGATGCCCTGGCCAGTGAGGTCCGCGACAGCCACGGCGTGCAGGTCGAGATCCTCGCCGCCGACCTCCTGGACGACGGGGCGCTTGCGGTGGTCGCGAAGCGCCTGGCTGCCGACCAGGCACCGGTCGACCTGTTCGTGAACAACGCCGGGATCGGCTCGTCGGGCAAGTTCGCGTCGAACGACCTGATCGCCCACCTGCGACTGATCGACCTGAATGTCCGGGCTGCCACACGCCTGGCCCACGCAGCCTCCGGTGCGATGGTCAATCGCGGCCACGGCGGCATCATCAACGTCGCGTCCCTGGCCTCGTTCCAGTCCGCCCCGGGCGCATCGATCTACAGCGCCGGCAAGGCCTATCTGCGGTCGTTGTCCGAGGCCATGTTCGAGGAACTGATCGGCACCGGCGTGAAGGTCCTGGCCCTGTGCCCGGGGTTCACGCGCACGGACATCTTCGAGGCCTCCGGCGGTTCGCCCGACGACGTGCCGGCGATGCTCATGGCAGAACCCGAGCAGGTCGTCGCGACGGCGCTGCGTCGTCTCGAGCAGCCCGGCGCCACCACGGTGCCCGTTTGGTACAACCGAGCGCTGGCCTCGACCATGACGCACCTGCCTCGCCCACTGGTCCGTTTTGCCATGAAGCAGATGAACGGGATCTGACGTCTAGGGTCGGGAACGTTCCCGACCCAGGTGCCAGGCATGTCCCACGAAGCGATCGAAGGCCTCCTCCACGAGGACCGTCACTTCCCCCCGCCGGCCGGCTTCACGGCCAGCGCGGTGGTCCGTGACGACGCACTGCACGCTGCGGCTGCCGCGGACCCCGAGGGCTTCTGGGCTGGCCAAGCGACGGAGCGACTGACCTGGATCGAGCCCTGGGACCGTGTCCTGGAGTGGGACCTCCCCTACGCCAAGTGGTTCGACGGCGGCAAGCTGAACGTGTCAGCGAACTGCCTCGACCGCCACGTCGAATCCGGCCACGGCGACCAGGTCGCGTATCACTGGGTCGGTGAGCCGGGCGACACCCGGACCATCACCTACAACCAACTGCTCGACGACGTCCAGCGCGCCGCCAACGCGCTGCGCGAGTTGGGTGTCGAGCGCGGTGACCGCGTCGCGATCTACCTGCCGATGATCCCGGAGCTGCCGACGATCATGCTGGCCTGCGCCCGCATCGGGGCGGCGCACTCGGTCGTGTTCGCCGGGTTCTCGGCCCAGGCTCTGCGCGACCGCATCGTCGACGCCGAGTGCAAGGTGCTGGTCACGGCAGACGGGTCGTGGCGTCGCGGCGAGGTCTTCCCGCTCAAGCACCACGCCGACCTCGCCATGGCCGGCACGCCGTCGATCACGCACTGCCTCGTCGTCAAGCGCACCGAGACCGAGGCGGAGATGACCGCCGGTCGCGACGTCTGGTGGCATGAGATCGTCCCGGGACAGGACGCCGTCTGCGAGCCCGAGGCCATGGGCGCCGAGGACCTGCTCTACATCCTCTACACCTCGGGAACGACCGGCAAGCCCAAGGGCATCATGCACACGACCGCGGGCTACCTGCTCTACGCGTCGTTCACACATGCCACGGTCTTCGACCTCAAGCCCGACACCGACGTCTACTGGTGCGCCGCCGACATCGGCTGGGTCACCGGCCACAGCTACATCGTCTACGGACCGCTGGCGAACCGGACCACCTCGGTCCTGTACGAGGGCGCCCCGAACTTCCCCGCCCAGGACCGGCTGTGGCAGATCGTCGAGGACTACGGCGTCACCCAGCTCTACACCGCCCCGACCGCGATCCGCGCCTTCATGAAGTGGGGCGAGGAGCACCCGGGCGGCCACGACCTGACGTCCCTGCGGATGCTCGGCACGGTCGGCGAGCCGATCAACCCCGAGGCCTGGATGTGGTACCACCGCGTCATCGGTGGCGAGCGCTGCCCCATCGTCGACACGTGGTGGCAGACGGAGACGGGCGGGATCATGCTCTCTGCGCTCCCGGGCCTCACCACCACCAAGCCGGGCTCCGCGACCTTCCCGATGCCCGGCGTCTCGGCGGAGATCGTGGACGAGACCGGCGAGGCCATCGACATCCCGGGCGGCGGGTTCCTGACCCTGACCCAGCCGTGGCCGGGGATGCTCCGCGGCATCTGGGGTGACGACCAGCGGTACCGCGACACCTACTGGTCGAAGTTCGAGGGCAGCTACTTCCCGGGCGATGGGGCGAAGCGCGACGAGGAGGGCTACTTCTGGTTGCTCGGGCGCGTCGACGACATCATGCTTGTAGCCGGGCACAACCTCTCCACCGCCGAGGTCGAGAGTGCCCTGGTCTCCCACCCCATGGTCGCCGAGGCTGCCGTCATCGGGCGCGCCGACGCGGTCACCGGCCAGGCCATCGCCGCGTTCGTCTCCCTCATGGGCGACAACAAGGGCGATGAGCAGTTGGCCCAGGAACTCCGGGACCACGTCGCCAAGGAGATCAGCCCGATCGCCAAGCCGGCGTCGGTCCTGTTCACCGACGACCTGCCCAAGACCCGCTCCGGCAAGATCATGCGGCGTCTGCTCAAGGACATCGCCGAGGACAAGGCGCTCGGCGACACGACGACCTTGGCCAACGCCGACATGGTCGACACCATCAAGGAGCGCTACCTCGCCGCGGGATCCGGCGAGTGAGATGACAGAGTCCTCGTTCCGTTCTTGACGAAAGCCCGGGATGGCCCATCCTCACTTTCGTCAAGAACGGAACGGACCACCATCGTGCTCACTGGTCATTCGTCGCCGCCGGGCGCCCAACCGCTTCGGGCACTTCCGCGAGCGGCTCGCCACCGACCAACGCTCGGACCGTGTTGTGTGCACGCCAGCGCGTGGTTCGCGGCAGCTCACCGAGGGCGTAGTGCCCACGGCGGATGCGCGTCACCCGGCCACGGCGAAGCTCCGTCCGCAGCGCGCCGGACAGCGTCTTGCCGGCATGGCCGTCGAGCCGGAAGCCCCGCGCCTCGACGGCGTGCCGCAGCGCCGTCAGGCTGAGTCCCGCTGCCCCGGCCCGCTCGAGCTCCACCAGCAGCAGGTGACGCAGCGGCACGCCGATCCCCAACGAAGGTCGTTCGACTTTCGTCAAGAACGGAACATGATGGGGAGTCGTCATGGGGAACATCCTGCCTCGACGTCCACGATCCCCCCGAATCTTTTCCACAGATCCACCCGGTGTTGCGCTTGGATGGCCTCACGGACACCCTTGACCACCCGTTGGAGACTGGATGAGCCCACAGACCGACGCCCCGATGGCACCCGAGCCGGATGACAAGGACTGGACCTGGGTGATCACCCGGGCCTGCCCCGAATGTGGATTCGATGCCTCAGCGATTGACCTGACCGGGATCGCCGACCTGCTTCGGGAGACCGCCGACGACTGGCAGGACATCCTGACCAAGCCCCACGCGCTGGTCACGGCACGGCCGGAACCGACGACGTGGTCGGCGTCGGAGTACGCGGCCCACGTTCGCGACGTCCTGGAGATCTACGCGGAACGACTGCACCGGATGCTCACCGAGAACGGCCCCCGCTACGCCAACTGGGACCAGGACAAGACCGCACTCGAGAAGCGGTACCACTTGCAGCAACCCGCCGACATCGGCCGCGACCTGCGGACCAACGCCGCAGAACTGGCAGACAAGTTCGACGTCGTCGCCGGTGCCGCATGGCAGCGGACAGGCTTTCGCAGCGACGGTGCCGAGTTCACGATCGAGACCTTCGCCCGCTACTTCATCCACGATCCCATCCACCACCTGCACGACGCCTGGACCGGGCTCGACACGCTCATGGACGCCACGTGAGTGGCCATCGCCTGAGCCTCACATCGCGTTGATGGAGGCCAGCCAACGCTCGGCGTGGTCCAGTCGGACTCGCGTCGAAGCGTCCCAGTCGGACTGCTGGCGACGGTGCGGTCCGGTCGCCAGGGCGATCCAGGCGGCGGCCGTCGCACGCGCCAGCACCTCTGGGTCGACATGGTCGGCGAACGCGTCCTGCAGCCCCTTGGAGTAGGCCATGACGGACGGGCGGTCCGCCCGGTCGATGTCCCCGATGGACTCGACGTACGCGATCATCCGGCCGGCATCGTGTGCCAGCAGGCCCTCACCCACGCCGTCGACGTCCAACAGTCCGGAGATCCGGCCGTCCTCGACCAGCACCTGGCCGTCGTGGAAGTCACCGTGGACGGTGACCAAGGGGCCCTCGAGGTCGACGCACTGGGCGACCATGGCCTGGATCCGGCTGGTTTCGCTGGGGACGATCCCGGCCAGCACGCTGGCGTGACGGCTGGGGTCGGCGTAGCGACGCGGATCCGCGTTGGAGTCGATCGTCAGCCCGCTGATCGACAGGGCCAACTGCGCGACCTCCGCCGGTCGCGGGGCGTCCTCGCCATCGAGGATGGCCAGGCGCAGCGTGCTTCCGGGCGCCTCCGCGAGGATGACGATGCCCTGGTCCTCGACCACGGCGAGGACCTCGGGCACCGGGACGACCTCGGCGAGGGTGCGGTGATGCGTCGCGATCTCACGCGTGCGGGTGGCCAGCTTGGCAGCGTCGCGGTCGCCGAGCACCTTGCAGTAGATCCGGTACGTCTCTCCCGCCGGCGACGTCAGGCGAGCCTCGATCACACCGCGCCGCGTCGGGCGATAGACCCGCCGCACCAACTCCTCGACCTCGCCCGGCGCGATCGCCAACTCGTCGAGGAAGATCCGCAACCGGCGCTTGGACGTGACCCGGACCAGCCCGGGAAGGAAGGGATCGGACGGGTAGCGCCAGACGTGGAGCCGCAGGCCGGACACCACGACGGTCTTCGCGCCCGACGGCACGGTCCGGGTGCTCCAGAGCACCGCGACCGTCGCCACGCGTTCTTCCGCCTCGCGTTGCATCGTGACCTGGAACACGATGCTGACGTCATTCCCCCGCCGCTGGACGGACCGGCGCCGGTGGGTGATCACGTCCCAGCCGTCC
>CBDTZE010000127.1:0-6241 GCA_965364815.1 uncultured Nitriliruptoria bacterium
TCGACGCCGTGCGCGACCACGTGGTCGCCGAGCATTCGAGTGCCTGGGCGCCGCGCCGCCTCGTGGTCGTGGAGAAACTGCCGACCACCGTCATGGGCAAGGTCAACCGCGCCACCGTCCGCGGGCTCTTCCCCACCCTCTGACCAACCGCGGCTGCAGGCCCGGGGCCCGAAACGAACGAACCCCGCGACCGAAGTCGCGGGGTCCGTCAGGACTTGCGGATCAGATCTTGACGATGAAGGACTTGGAGACCGACGCGTCGCCGTACTCCGTGATGACCTCGACCGAGTAGGTGCCGGGGGCCAGGTCGCTGAAGGCGGCCGAGAAGGCGCCACGGCGAACCTTGGCCTGCTTGGCGTCGACGTCTTCGCCGGCGGCGTCACGGACGATGACGCGAGCGCCACCACCGACGACGAACTTGTCCATCAGCATGTCGTCGAAGTTCTGGGCCGTGAGGGTGAAGAGGCCGGCGCCGCTGATCGAGGAGCGGATCGGGCCACGGCTGCCCTGCAGGAGCTTGTCGCCTGCGGAGGCGCCGAGCTGGGCCGGGTCAACGCGCCAGGTGAGGTGCGAGCCAGTCCACTCGCCATCCGCCGCGGCGCTGGAGAAGCTGCCGCTGCCGGTGGTCGGGTCGACCGTGTAGGTCGTGACGGCGAAGAACCAGCCGCCGGGCGCGTTGTAGTTGAGGTACTTGGCGGTCAGCGCGACGGCGTCGCCGCCGGGGACGTCGATGTTCCACTCGAAGTAGATGCCCTCGGGCGAGGTGGCGGTCTCCGGGAAGCCGTCGACGAGCTCGAGCTCGGCGGTGATGAGGCCGTCTTCGCCCTGCGTCAAGGTCGCGGTGCCGAAGTCGGTTCCCGCCATCATGGCGTCGCCGGTTGCGTCCGCACCGACGACCACGGGGGCGCCGTTGAAGGAGGAGGAACCGGTCACGAGGATGGCGCCGTCCTGGACGACGACGCTGACGTCGTCGAAGGAGGCCTCAGCACCAGCGTCGCTGGTGGCGGCGAGGACGGGGACGACAAGGGCTGCGGTGAGTGCGGCAGCCGCGAGGCGGAAGGTGCGCTTCATGTGATGCTCCGGGGGACGGTGGCGGTTTCGGACGTGACCTGTCCGTTCAGGAGGGTCAACGACGGGTGCCACCAAAGGGAACGGCGTTCCAACAATTGGATGATGCGGCCCGGTCTTCGGGTCGCGGGATGCCGTCCTGACAGTCCTTCGCTGATCATTCGTCCGGGACCTGCCTGGGACCCGCATCGGCGCACACACCGACCAAACCCGATGGTGCTGGGGCGCGAACCCTGCTTGCGTCAACTGGAGACAAGACCAAAGTGCCCGACCAACAGGAAGCCACCATGGCCCGCCGCCTTCGTGCGGTGGCTCCGGCCGCTGATGCCCCACCCACCGAGGACGAGCTGCTCGTCCGCGTGGCCAAGGGCGACCAGGACGCGTTCGCTGCCCTCTACGACCGACTCTCCCCCAGCGTGCTGGGCGTCGTTCGTGGCGTCCTGCGTGACCCTTCGCAGAGCGAAGAGGTTGCACAGGAGGTCCTCGTCGAGGTCTGGAAGCAGGCCTCGAGGTTCGACGAGGAGCGCGGCTCCGCCCGGACCTGGATCCTCACCATCGCCCACCGTCGCGCCGTCGACCGCGTCCGCTCTGAGCAGGCGCACCGCAACCGCGACGTCAAGGTCGCCCAGCGCGACCGCCACCGTCCGTTCGACGAGGTGGCAGAGAAGGTCGAGACCCGTCTCGAGCATCGCGCCGTGCGCGAGGCCCTGACGTCCCTGACGGACCTCCAACGCGAGGCCGTCGAGTTGGCGTACTACCGCGGCCTGACCTACCGAGAGGTCGCGGAACTGCTGGACACCCCACTCGGAACCATCAAGACTCGAATGCGCGACGGAATGATCCGGATGCGCGATGCCCTGGGGGTTGCACCATGACCACCGATCTTCACGCCCTGACCGGCGCCTACGCCCTCGACGCACTGCCCGAGGACGAAGCGGCCCTGTTCGAGGAGCACCTGCACCACTGCGCGGCGTGCCGCAACGAGGTTGCAGAGTTCCACGCCACCTCCGCCGAGCTCGGCGACGCCATCGCCATGACGCCGCCCGCCTCGATGAAGGCCTCCGTCCTCGCCCAGATCGCGGTCACTCGCCAGGAGTCGCCGAAGGTCGTGGCGCTGCCGCAGACCCGGGTGACCCAACTGCGGCGCTTCGCGATGCCCGTCGCGGCAGGCCTTGCGGCCATCGCGGTCGGACTGGGCGTCGTCGTCGGCCAACTCAACGGCCGCGTCGATGACCTCGAGGGCCGCAGCGCCACCGTCATGGCCATCATGGCGCAGCCCGACGTCGCCATGATCGCCGCACCCGGTCCCGACGGCAGCACGGCCCACGCCATGCTCTCGCCCGGCTCCGGCGAAGGCATGATCGTCTTCAGCGACCTGCAGGCCGCCCCCGGCGACCAGGTCTGGCAGCTGTGGGCGATCGGCGAGGGTGGCATCCACTCGATGGACATCTTCGAGGCGGAGGCCGACGGAACGGCGGCCCGCATGGTTCGTGGTGACATGACCGGCGTCACGGCCATCGGCCTGACCATGGAGCCGGCTGGCGGGTCTGCGCAGCCCACCCAGGACCCCGTGATGGTCCTGAGCCTCTCTGCCTGACCCCGGCCCAGTTCCACCCATCCCAGACACGGATCGCCGAAAGGCGGTCCGTGACAGGCTTTTTCGCCCGATCCTGCCGTATTCGGCCGAATGGCCGCGTTCCCCTCCTACGATCGCGGTCGTTGGCAGCGGCATTCGGAGCTGCCCCGTGGCCCGGTTGGGTCATGGGCGGAAGGCGCTTCGTGCCGACCCGAAAGAGCACGGGGACAATCCTCCACCGAGCCCAGCTGCGAACACCATGCAAGCGCCACCCCGAACGGGGACGGCGCCCCACCCCTCAAGACCCTTCCTACACAAGGACCCCCCACATGCGCCACCTGCGCTCCAACACCAAGATGGTTGCCGGCGTCGCCGCGCTCTCCATCCTTCTCTCTGCCTGCGCCGGTGATGGTGAAGACACCACCATCGACACGACGGACACGACGGCTTCCGAGACCGACGCTCCCGACGACACCATGACCGACGACGACATGGACGACATGGACGCCGCTGGCGCCGACCCGTTCGCGCTCTTCAAGGCCGCCGTCCAGCACGTCGGCCCGACCGGCTCCGCAGGCGCCATCGCCGGTGGCCTCGACGCCGCACTCGACCTTGACGGTGACGTCAACGACGCCGCCTCGCAGGTTCGCGCCGGCCTCACCACCCTCCTCCAGGAGCACGTCTACCTCGCCGGTACCGCCGTCGACGCCGCGTTCTCCTTCGGTCCCGAGTCCGCCGAGTTCGGCCTCGCAGCCGCAACCCTCGACAGCAACTCCGTCGAGCTCGCTGACTTCATCGGCTCCGTCGCCCCGGACCAGCGTGACGCGTTCCTGGGTCTCTGGCGTGAGCACATCGGCTTCTTCGTCGAGTACGCACTCGGCGCAGCGGGCAACGATGACGCGATGAAGCAGGGCGCGCTGGACAAGCTCGACGGTTACCGCGAGCAGGCCGGCCAGTTCTTCGAGGCCGTCACCGGTGGCGAGCTTCCCGCCGCTGCCGTTGCCGAGAACCTCAAGGGCCACATCACCACCCTCTCCGGTGCGATCGACGCTGCCGCTGCTGGTGACACCACCGTCTGGGCACAGCTCAAGTCCGCTGCTGACCACGTCGACGGCACCGCTGCTGTCCTCTCCAAGGCCGTCGTCGCCGCTGCTGGCCTCGAGGGTGACACCGAGTCCGCCGCTTCCGTGACGCTGACGACCCTGTCGCAGCTGCTCGAGGAGCACGTCTTCCTGGCCGGCTTCGCCGTCCGTTCCGCCTACGGCGCCGGTGGCGACCTCGAGGCCCCGATCTTCGTCGCCGCAGCTGGCGTCCTGGACGAGAACTCGCAGGAGCTTGCCGACGTCATCGGTTCGGTCGACCCGGACTCCCGCGACGCGTTCCTCGCCCTGTGGCGTGAGCACATCGGCTTCTTCGTCGACTACGCGGTCGGTGTTGCAACGGACGACTCCGCCAAGACGCAGGGTGCCCTCGACGCACTCGACGCCTACGGCGACCAGTCCGGCGCGTTCTTCGACAACCTCTCCGGCGGAACCATCCCGGCCGCGGCCGTCAAGGGCTCGCTCGAGAAGCACGTCACCTCGTTGACCGCAGTGATCGACGCCTTCAAGGTCGCGATCCTCGGCTGACACGCAACTCGCGTCCAGGCTTTCCCCAGCCTGACATGACGCACCCAGTCGGGCCCTGCCTCCCCCGGGGCAGGGCCCGACATCTTTCCCCCACCTTTCCTTCCCGCATCCCACAAGCCAGGAGTCACCATGACCTCCCTCTCCCCCCGCTTCCGCGTCGCCGGTGCACTGCTGGCCGCGTCCCTGCTCGGCGCCGCCTGCGGCTCCAGCGATGAGACCTCCACCGACACCTCCTCGGCCGCAACGGCCGCTCCGTCGACCGACACCACGGCCGACACCGGTGGCGCCGCTGCCGCCGGCGACCTCGCCGCCGACATCAAGGACTTCAAGTTCGCGGAGGAGAACCTGACCGTCGCCACCGGCACGACCATCACGTGGACCAACCAGGACCGCTTCGGCCACACCGTGACCGCAGGCGGACCCAGCGCTGAGACCGGCGAGTTCGACCTGGTCCTGGGCCTCACGACCGACAGCGACACGACCGGCGAGACCGGCTCGTACACCTTCGACACCGCGGGCACCTTCGACTTCTACTGCCGCTACCACCCCTCGATGAAGGGCACGGTCACCGTCACCGGCTGACCAGGACCTGCGCACAGGCGAACGAGCCCGACCCCCTCCGGTCGGGCTCGTTGCCGTTTGGGCGGCAGAAACTCCGCCAGTCCCGCGTTGGGTCAGCCGTGAATCAGCGGTGAGGTGTCGTCGAGGAAGAGCGCCCCGTGGCGCTCGAGGATCCGGTGGGCGCGCCCGACACGATCGTCGGAGCGCACCGCGATGAGCCGAGCCGCGGTCGGGGCGATCACCGAACGGGTCTGCATCTGGTCGTCATCGGCGAGCTCATGCAACATCATCCCCGCGACCGCGCCGATCGTGGCGCCAAACCCGCCGAACGCGATCGCAACCAGCAGCGCCTGTGTGCTCATCGTCTCGATGGCGGGGGCAGCCAGTGCAACCAACAGCCCGGCGACGAGCCCGAGGAGCAGCCCGTTGAGCGCCCCGTGCCGAGCCCCGACGAGGTCTTCGTGCAAGTGCTCGTCGGCCAGGGGGTACTGGCCTGCGGCAGGGACCATCACCTCGATCTGTTCGGCCGGTACGCCGTGCTCACGCAGGTCCCGGACCGTCGAGTCGGTCTCCTGGGCGTCCTCGAGCAGCCCGAAGACTTCGTAGATCTTGTGCATGGTCAGCTCCAAGGTCGCGCCAAGGAGCCCACGGGGATCCACTGGCCCCGGCACTCCAGCATGCGACAGATCCGGCACGGCCGTCCAGTGCCGCGCCCACTCGGCCGCGACGTCACCCCTCGACGGAGCGTTCGGGGCGGTTGGCGGCGCGCAGTGTCGCGTCGACCTTTCGGGGCGAGGCGCACGCCCCGGTCGGCGGGAAGTCGCACGAGGCCAGCCCTTCGGCCAGCACCCGTGCCAACTCGCCCGGGTCGACGACCGCCTCGGGCAGCACCAGCAGCCCGAGGCGGTGGCCAGCGCATTCCGGGTCCACCAGTTCGAAGACGCGTCGTTCGTCGTCCCAGGTCACCACGGGATCACGCTCGACGTCCCACCACACCTGGGCGACCTCGAGAAGCCCCGGTGCCGGGACGGACCGAGGCCGGTCGCTCACAGACCGGCGTAGCTGTGCAGGCCGGTGATCAGGAGGTTCACGGCGAAGTAGGTGAACCACAGGACACCGAAGGCGCTCATGCCGATGATCGCCGCGTTGCGGCCCTTCATGCCACGCGTGGCGCGGGCGTGCAGGTACGACGCGTAGGCGACCCAGGTCAGGAAGGCCGAGGTCTCCTTGGGGTCCCAGCCCCAGTACCGGCCCCACGACTGCTGGGCCCAGACAGCACCGGCGAGCACGGCGAACGTCCAGATCGGGAAGCCGAAGGAGATCGTCCGGTAGGCGAGGGAGTCCAGCGTTGCCGCGCTGGGAAGCGACGGCAGGAACCGCCAGGCGGTCAGCGCCCCGACGGCGGCGA
>CBDTZE010000128.1:0-6197 GCA_965364815.1 uncultured Nitriliruptoria bacterium
CACGACGGTGACGGTCTCCAACGCGGTCCTCGACCTGCCGCTGCTGTCGTTCCGTCGCAGCCTCGACACCTATCTCGAGGGCGGGCCGTCAGACGCGTCGGTGTCGTTCCCGATCACCTGGAACGCCGCGGATGCCGCAGCCGCCGAGGTCGACGCGACGCCGCCCGCGATGGGCAACGCCCCGACCTCGGAGCCCGCACCAGCCCCTGCACCTCCGGCCACCGAGCCCGCGACCGCCCCGTTGCCCGCAACTGGCGGGGGCGCAGCCGTGCTCGGTCTGGCGCTGCTCAGCGCTGCTGCTCGGGCTCGTCGTCGGGGATGATCTCCTCGGTACGCAACCGCTTCTCCAGCATGTTGGAGAAGCGGGGCACGATCTGCGTACCGCTCAGGAAGCTCGTCAACTCAGCCGCTTCCTTCATCACGTTGTCGACAACGTCATCCTCGACGTCCTCGAGGATCTCCGCAGCGACGATGCCGTTGTCGCGGACAGCCCAGGCGCCGATGATCTTCCCGTCGACCCAGACGGTCGGGCCGATGTTGCCCGTCGCGTCGAAGACGGACTTGGCGTGGCGCCCCAGGAAGAACCGGCGTTCCTGCCAGCCCATCGGGGTCGGGTCGAGGCCCGGAAGCAGGGTGACGGCGCCGCTCTCGAACGGGGCGTCCGGCTCTTCGTGCCCGGGTAGGACGTAGCCGATGCCCTTGCGGTCGAGGGTGACCTCGACGGCGTTGTTGGCGGCCAGCGCCTCCTGCGTCTGCGGCACGTTCCAGCCGGTCCACCACTTCAGGTCCGACGCCATGACCGGGCCGAAGCGGGCGAGGTAGCGAGCAGCCAGCCGGGCACGTGCCTCGGCCTCGTCCTCGATGGGCTCCAGCACCTGCTGCTGGTCGCCGAACCAGGAGTCCGTGCGGTCCCAGCGGTACTGCGAGCCGCGCCACGAGCCCTTGGGTCGCGTCCGCACGATCTCCATGTCCATCGCCATGACCTGCAGCATGCGGGCACCCGCGGGCACGGTCGTCGGGTGCTTCTTGGACCCGATCTTCAGCGGTGTCTGCAGCAGGGAGAACTCGTCGACCAGTTCGCTGGTGCGCCGGCCCCGGCCACCGGCCAGGCGACCGAGGACCTTCGCCCGCGCACCGTCGATCCAGGCCTCGATGTTCTCGTCCGGCAGTGCCGCTTCGAGCCAGCCTCGGAGCCGCTTGTTCTCCGCTGCCGCGACCTTGGCACCAGCCGCCGCGTGCAGGAGCATGGCCTCATTGGAGGCCACGATCCAGAGCGTCCGGCGCATCGCGTGCAGACGCCAGAGCGCCCGGTCCTCATAGAGGACGGTGTCGAGGTCCTCGTTCTCGAAGCCGACGACACGAGCCCACATCGCCAACTGCGGCGTGAGGGGGTCCGACGAGTGCAGCGCGACGACGTCGCGCGTCGCCTCCAACACGTTGGAGGCGGTACGGCCGAGGTGGTGGCGAGCGACGAGTCGGGCACGCCGCGACGCGTCGGAGAAGTGTGGAGCAGTCATGCCTCAGACGGTACGCCGGGTGGGCCCGTCACAGGTTCCGCAGGCTGTCCTTGACCTCGAGTCGCAGGAAGGCGTCCGGGCCGCCTGCCGCCTCACGGCTGGCCTGCAGGCGCTGCCAAAGGAGGCGACGCCCATGGTTGTGCCAGCCGACAACGAGGAAGACCAACAGGCCGACGACGGCGGCGGGCCCTGCGCCACCCATTCCGGCCAGCAGCACGCCCGCGGTCGCCGGGAACAGGGCGCTCAGCCACGGCTGCTGGTGCGACCAGCGTTCGATCCGGTCCCGCCCGCGGGACTCCCATCGGACGATCGCCATCCGTTGGTCGAACCGAACGGCCCCGATCGGCCCGTCCCACCATTCCTTGAGCATCTGCACTCCCCCCGGGTGCGGCGTGTGACTCAGCTTTCCAGTTCGACCTGCGAGTCGTCGCCCAGCATGAACTTGTGTGCGGCAGGCTTGCGCTCCGTGCGCTGCAGGACCACGTCACGACCGAGCAGCGAGCCCTCGATGCGCGGGATGTCCGTCACGCGGCAACGTTCCAGGATGACGGAGTACTCGAGCTCCGTGCGCTCGATGACGCAGTCATGGGCGATGGAGCTGAACGGTCCGATGTACGAGTCGACGACCTTCGTGTTCCGCCCGATGATGGCCGGGCCACGAACGACGGAGTTGATGAGCTCCGCGCCCTCTTCGAGGACGACCTGGCCGGCGAAGCTGGAGGCCGCGTCGACCGTGCCGTCGATGCGCTGCTCCAGCGTGCCCAGCACGATGCGGTTGGCGTCGAGGAGTTCGTCCTTCTTGCCGGTGTCCAGCCACCAGCCACTGACGAACGACGACTTGACGCGCTTGCCGTCGTCGATGAGCTGCTGGATGGCGTCGGTGATCTCCAGCTCGCCACGCGACGAGGGCTCGATGCGCTTGGCGGCGTCGAGGATCGCCTTCGTGAACAGGTAGACGCCGACCAAGGCGAAGTCCGACGGCGGGTTCTTCGGCTTCTCCACGAGACGGACCACGTGGTTGTCGTCGTCGAGCTCGGCGACACCGAAGCGCTCCGGGTCCGGGACCTTCTTCAGCAGGATCTGCGCGTCGGGCTTGTCGCGCTGGAAGTCCTCGACGAGGTGCGTCATGCCGCCCTCGATGAGGTTGTCCCCCAGGAACATGATGAAGTCGTCCTCCCCGAGGAAGTCCTCGGCGGTCAGCACGGCGTGGGCAAGGCCCAGCGGCTGGTCCTGCGGGATGTACGTCGCCTTGATCCCCAGGGCCGATCCGTCACCGATGGCCGCCATGATCTCCGGGGCCGTGTCGCCGACGATGATCCCGAAGTCCGTGATCCCGGCATCGCGGATCTGCTCGAGGCCGTAGAACAGGATCGGCTTGTTCGCCACGGGCACCAGTTGCTTGGCACTGGTGTGCGTGATGGGGCGCAGGCGAGTGCCGGCGCCACCGGCGAGAACGAGGGCCTTCACGGTGGGCTCCTGGTGGGAGTGGAGATCGGGTGACGCGCAGGTCTCAGGCGGTTGCGTCGTCTCCGACGGCCACGATCACCTGGGTGCCGGGCTCGACAGTGATGTCCGTCGGCAGCGCGCGCAGGGGTGCCCCGAGCGTAGCTGCGACCATCTCGCCGACAGCCCGCTGACCGGGCAGGAAGAACACGGTCGTCACGGCCTCCGCGTCGATCGCGCCGCGGCCCGCGCCCTGGGGCCGGAAGCCGGTCCAGAACAGCGTCGAGCTGACGAGTTCGGTGTTCGCGCCCCGTCCGCCGGACCACAGGCGGACAACGGCCGCGTCCCGTTCCTCGGGCGTGCCCCGCGGCGCCAGCAACTCGCCGGCCTCGATGGCGTCGAACAGGGCCTTCGCGCCCGGCCGGTACGGGACGACGAACGACTTGCGGTCGATCGTCTGGACGTAGCTGGGGACCACGGTCATCGGCAGATCATCGTCGACGACGGCGGCCATGCGCTGCGCCAAGGTCTGCATGCGCTGGATCCCGAGGCCCTGGTCGGTGGTCACGTTGGAGGCGACCTGTTCGACGACGGCCAGCAGGCGCGGCACGTCGATGAAGAGTTCGGCCTTCACCAACTCCTTGACCGTGGCCTTGAGGAACTGCTGCTGCCGGCCGATCCGGTCGAAGTCACCACGCGAACCACGCCGCGAGCGGACGAACGCCAGGGCCTGGCCCGGGTTCATGTCCTGGCAGCCCGCAGAGAAGTTGGCACCGGACTTGGGGTCCTTGAGCCCCTCGTCGAGGCAGATCTCGACGGAGCCCAGCGCCTCCACGGTCTGGATGAAGCCGAGGACGGACACCTCGACGTAATGGTGGACAGGGATCCCGAAGTTCTGCTGGATCACGTCGACCAGTTGGTCGGGGCCCCCGAAGAAGGCCTCCGTCAGTTTCAGCCGCCTGCCCTTGAGCACCACCGGCAGGTCGCGCGGGAAGGACACGATGTTGACCCCGCCGTCATCGGGCAGGATCTGGACCAGCAGCACGGTGTCGGAGCGTTGCCCGCCGATGTCGTCAGCCGAGCTGCCCAGCGTGAGCTCCGCCATCTGCTGGTCGGTCAGGCCCTCTCGTGAGTCCGATCCGACCACGAGGATGTTCATCGGTCGGCCGTCCTCGGCCTCCATCAGCATGGGCACGTCGACGCGGGTGATGTTGCCCTCGACGCGCTGCACGGCGGCGAAGCCCACGCCGCCGACCAACAGGGCGATCAGGAGCGAGCCCCATCCGAGGACCAGGCCGACGAGGCGCAGCCGACGCCGAGGGCGACCGCCCACGAACTCCGCCTGCCAGCCGCCGGTTGTCACGTGTCCTGCCCGTCCTTGGGCGCAACGCCCGCACGATCCGCCCCGACCACCAGCACGACGTGCACGTTCGTGAACGACAGGCGTGGCACGACCTCCAGCTGGGCGCCGGGGATGAGGTCCAGCAGCAGTCGTGCCCGCGGTTCGTCCGCGGGAGTCGTGCGGATGATGGTGACCGGGATGTCGAAGGTGTCGTTGTTCTCGGTGCCCGCGACGACGAAGCCACCGGCCTCGAGCTTGTCGGCCACCAGGCTCGCCAGGCCTTCGCTGCCCTCGCCGTTGAGCACGAGCACGCGGACGGACTCCGGCGTGAGGTCCTCGGTCGGCTCCTGGCCGAAGTCGCCGGGCAAGGCCTCGCCCAGTTGGAGCGCCTGCATCAGCGCCGCCGTCTCCTCGGGATAGGCGTGGACGTACCCGGTCTGGGGCGACCAGAAGCCCGGGACGACACGGAAGTCGACCTGCTCCGGGTCCAGTTCCCGCAGCGAGGTTGCGAGGTTCAGCAGTTGTCGCGGCCCCAGCCCGGCATCGACGATGACCGCGTCGGCGACGGCGTCGATGAGACTCTTGAGCTTGAAGGGGTTGAAGAGCGTGCCGCGTTCGGTCACCTGCTTGGTGACCTGCTTCACGAAGTACTGCTGGCGGGCGATCCGTCCGAAGTCGTCGGCGGGACCGAACTCGTCGGCGACCCTCCGGGAGCGCACGAAGCCAGCCGACTGGGCCGAGTTGAGTTGCTGGCAACCAGCCGGCAGGTTGACGCCGGCGTACGCGTCGACCATGGACTGCTCGAGGCAGATCTCGACACCGCCCACCGCATCCACCAGGTCGATGAACCCGGCGAGGTCCACCTCGGCGTAGTGGTCGATCTGGACGCCCGTGTAGTCCTCGATGACCTCGACGAGCAGGTTCGCGCCACCAAGTCCGTGGACGGCGTTGATCTTGCGATCGCCATGTCCGGGGACCTCGACCTTCAGGTCTCGCGGGAAGCTGACGACGACGGCCTTCTCCCGACCCGGGTGGACCTGGACCAGCATGACGGTGTCCGTCAGTGACGTGCCCTCGTCGGTGGTGCCGAGTTCGGCGAGTTGTTCGGCGCTCAGCCGTTCCCGGCTGTCCGTCCCGACGACCAGGACGTTGAGGCCCTCGGTCTCGATCTCGTTGCCCTCCGCGTCGAGTGCCGGTTCCTGCTCCGTGAGCGCCGGAAGGTCCTCGCGGACGATCTCGGAAGAGGCGTAGTTGAGCAGGTAGAGCCCCGTGGCAACTCCCACGACCGCCAGGATCACCACGGCAACCAGCGCCCACTTGCCCACCGAGCGCGCGCGATCGCCCGTCGAGGGACGGGTGTTCCCGAACATGGACTGGCGGGAGCCGGACACACACAGTCCTTCAGGTGGCACGGTGGAAGATCAGGGAACGGCGCACGGGTGGAAGCAGGCGTCGCGCGGCCCACGCAGGGGCAGGCGAAGGGGGGTTCCACCGGGCGCAGAGGCGGCCGGGATCCAAGTGGATGGCCCGGCCGTCGTTGGCAACGACACTAGCATCGGGCCAGTTCCCCCCTTCCGTCCCGCGACGCCGGAGCGCACGTGCAACTTGGCCGCCCAACGCCCGATCTCCGCGAATCCGGCGACCTGGCCCACGGCCTGCGTCTCGCGACCGCCGCGCGTGGCCATCGGCCCGCGCTCACAGTCCTCGGTGCCGGCCCTGCGCGCGACCGGCGCGACGAGCAGGCCTTCGCCTCGGTGTTCCAGTGGACGTCCAAGGGAGCCCACCTCCTGCAGGTTGATGCCGACATCCGGCCCGGGGACCTCGTTCACCTCGACGCGCCGGCAGGCTGGCTTGCCGCTGCCGTCTGCCTCGCCACCTGGTGGATCGGCGCGGCC
>CBDTZE010000129.1:0-6192 GCA_965364815.1 uncultured Nitriliruptoria bacterium
ACCTGACGATCCCGATCAAGCCGGCGATGGACGCCTTCGACCAGATGCTGGCGCCGCAGTTCGACGGCACCGAGTCCGGGGTTGCCGAGGAGAATCTGCAGTCACGCATCCGCGGCACGCTGCTGATGGCGATGTCCAACAAGTTCGGTCACCTGCTGCTGACCACCGGCAACAAGTCCGAGTACGCCGTCGGCTACGCGACGCTCTACGGCGACATGAACGGCGGATACGCCCCGATCAAGGACGTGCCCAAGATGTGGGTGTACGACCTGTGCCGCTGGCGCAATGACTCGCCCCACCGCGGCGGCAGCCCGATCCCGGAGAACACGATCACCAAGCCCCCGTCGGCGGAGTTGCGTCCGGGGCAGTTCGACAGCGACTCGCTGCCGCCCTACGAGATCCTCGACAAGATCGTCGAGCTGCGGGTCGAGCAGGTGCTCGGGCTCGACCAGATCGTCGACCTGGGCTTCGAACGCCCCGTTGTCGAGCGCGTCGTCCGCCTCATTGACCGGGCGGAGTTCAAACGGCGCCAGTCCGCGCCCGGCCCCAAGGCCACCCTGCGCGCCTTCGGGCGTGAACGCCGTTTCCCCATCACGTCGGGTTGGCGCGAGTAACACGTACACTTGTGGCACATCGTCCGCGATCCGCTGGACCCCTCGGGGCCGGCAGGGAAAGGCAACACGATGTCCGTTCACGCTGCCCAGAACAGCGCTGCCCCGTCGGGGCGCCCCGTCACCGTCCACGACGTGCAGAAGCTGCGCGACGCCGACGAGAAGTTCGTCATGCTCACCGCATACGACTTCCTGTCCGCCCAGATCCTCGACGAGGTCGGCGTTCCGCTGCTCCTCGTCGGTGACTCGTTGGGCATGGTCATGCTCGGCTACGACTCCACGGTTCCCGTGACCATGGACGAGATGCTGCACCACACCCGGGCCGTCGCTCGCGGCGCCACACGGGCGATGGTCGTCGGTGACATGCCGTTCGGCAGCTACCAGGACGGGCCCTCACAGGCGCTCGCCAACGCGATGCGCTTCATGAAGGAAGCCGGCGCGACCGCCGTCAAGCTCGAAGGCGGCGGCCCCATGGTGGACGTCGTCGCGCACTTGGTGCGTGCCGGCATCCCGGTCATGGGCCACCTCGGCCTGACGCCCCAGTCGGTGAACGCCCTCGGTGGCTACAAGGTCCAGGGCAAGACCGACGACGCGGTCGACCGCATGATCGAGGACGCCTTGGCCCTGCAGGCCGCCGGCGCCTTCTGCATCGTGCTGGAAGCGGTGCCCAGCGAGGTCGGCAAGCGTGTGACCGAGGCGCTCGACATCCCGACCATCGGGATCGGTGCCGGCCCGGACACCAGCGGCCAGGTGCTGGTGTGGCACGACATGCTCGGCCTGACCGCGGGGCGCCTGCCCCGGTTCGTCAAGCCCTACGCCAACCTGCGCCAGGAGATCTCCGGCGCGGTGAAGGCCTTCGCCTCCGAGGTCGCCGACGGCGTCTACCCGGAGCCCGAGCACCAGTACTGACCCGATTGCCGTGACCACACGCCCCGTTGGCCCTGCCGGCGGGGCGTGTCGCATGCCAGCACACGAGGCTCGGTCGCGCCCCGCTTCGTCCCGGAAACACTCCCAGTTGCGGTGTGGGCAGAAAAGATCGGTCCGAACACGACAGAACGGAACCTCGGGCTGCGATTGACCCGTTGCGGTGCCGACACCAAAGGGGACGCCCCCTGCGACCCCTGAGGACCCCGTTTGACGACTGCCCGCCGATCCGTCGTCAGTGGCACCGTTCTTGCCAGCCTTCTGCTGGGAGCCGGCGTGGGTCGAGCCGTGGTCGCACCGCCAACGGAACTGGCCCGGATGACGACGTCCACGGCCCTCGACACCACGCGGCCGGCCGTCAATGTGGCAGCCCTGGGCAAGACGGCGCTCGCACGACCGGCGAAGGGCGTCGGCACGCCCAACGACTCGTGGGAACAGGCGTGGGCCAACGGCCGACTCTTCCGCCCGGTCCCGCCACTGCCGGATCTCCCGGACGACGCGGCGGCAACCCTCGCCCTCGCCCACCTGACCAAGAAGGCCGTGGTCGACCACGACGACATCGTCGAGGCCGCCCGTCGCCTCGGCCTTGACCCCGCGCCTCGCCTGACCCAGGCCACGCTGGATGCGGTCCTGATCACGGCGCGTCGTCGGGCCGCTCCCCTGCTGCGCGCCGCGGGCATCGAAGTCGGCGATGCCGTGAACGCCCCCGACGTGAAGACGGCAGCCACGCGCCTGGGCCTCGACATCGGCAACGTTGCCGGCACCGACGACGTGCTGCGTGTCCTCAAGGAGGCTCGCGCCGCCGCAAGCCCCGTGCTCTGGGCTGCCCACCACGACCCGGGAAGCAACTTCGACGCTGGCGACCTCACCGTCGCCGGGCAGCGGCTCGGCGTCGATGCCTCCAGGCCGAACGCCGGCCAGTCGATGCAGGCGATCGCGGCCAGTTCCCTCGAGCGCCTCAGTCGCACGGCCGTCAGCCCGGGTGTCGATCGCTCGCTGTGGCGTGTGGCGCTTCCCGGTGGCAACGCCATGGCGCACGTCGTGCGCTGGTCCCTGGACGACCCCCGCGTGCAGTTGATGACGCACGCCGCCGGCGGCCTCGACGGCAAGGCCACCGTGCCCCAGGTCCACGCCGCCGTGACCAAGCACGCGTCACAGGACAACGACACCTACATCCCCCGCCTGACGGTGAACGGCGGCTTCTGGATGGGCCGGGGCGACCCCGACGGCCTCCTCATCGCCGGTGGGACCCTGCTCAGTGACCCGACCACCCGACGCTCCTGGGTCCGTGGGCAGCGCGGGGCCTTCGGCATCGAGGGCGATCGCTTCCTCGTGGGGCGCCCGAACTGGCTCGGGCAGGTTGTCGGTGACGGCGTCACCTTGGAGATCCGAGGGGTCAACCGCCACCTCGACCTCGACCACGACCTCGTCGCCTTCACCCCCCACTGGGGCGCGACCACGCGGACCCGTCCCGGCACCGTCGAGGTCATCCTCCACGACGTCACCCTGGGCCAGTACGCCGACGCCGACACAGTCGTGGCCGAGATCCGCACCTCGGGCAACGCGCCGATCCCGCCCGGCGGAATCGTGCTCTCCGGCACCTCCACCTCGGCACGTGGCCTTGAGCAACTGGCCGACGCGGGCGGACCGGTGCGTGTCACCGCCACCACAGGCGACGCCTGGGAGGGTGTTGCCGATGGACTGGGCGCCGGCCCCCTGCTGATCCAGCGCGGCTTGGCCACCACGGTCGAGGACTGGCGCACCGAAGGCTTCGGAGACGGCCACAACCTGGCCCGCCACCCGCGCAGCGCCATCGGCTTCACCCCCGACGGCGAGGCCCTGATCGTGGTCGTCGACGGACGCCAGCCCAGTTGGAGTGTGGGCATGACGACATCGGAGACCATCCGGCTGCTCAAGGCGTTCGGCGCGACCGATGCCCTGATGCTCGACGGGGGCGGTTCCAGCCACCTCGTCCAGGGCGGCAGGACCGTGAACCGTCCTTGCTGCGATGCGTCGGATCGCCCCGTCAGCACCGCCTTGGTGCTCGTCGAGCGCTCCGTCGCGACGCCGTGATGAGGCCCCGGGTGGCCGTTCGGCCGTCCCGACGGCACCGTGACCGCCGACCCGGGCCGAGGGGGTACGGACGTCCTGCCCTCGTCGCGACCGTCGTGCGGCAGGGTCGCGGGAGCGCACGATTGTCCGAATTGTCCGATCGGATCGTTGCGCATCGTTGCCCCCCACCCGCGGGCCGACGTACGGTCCTTGGCATTGGTAGTCGGCCTCGAGCGGGAGTTGGTGCATGAGCGTGGAGCACCGGACCGCACGCCAGGACTTCCGGATCCTGACCAGAATCCGGGGCGGCTACGACGGCGGCGTGATGTACGACATCCAGCTGCAGGTCGCGGCAAGTGGCTCACTGGTGTGGGCGCAGACGTTCAGCGACCAGACCCAGGCGAACGAGTTCCAGGCCCAGGTCGAGGGCGACATGGACGACCTCGAGAACGTGGACTTTCGCCGCAAGTACTCAGTGCCGTCCTCCGCGGCCTGACCGACGGACCTGCGCATGACCTCTTGGCGTGCCGTCGAGGTGCAAGGCCTGCCTCGTCGAGCTGACGGGCATGTCGACGTGCTCGGCGTCGGCCCGACGCTGGACGATCCCGTCCTGCTGGAGACCGCAGGGACCGCCGGCTGGCACTACCTGGCGGTCCGCACGGTCGGTCGACTGGTCGACGACGGCCGCCGCACCCGGCTGACCACGGTCGACGGCGTCGAAGACCTCGGGGCCGACCCGTTCGGGGCGCTCGACGCCCTCGGTGAGCGCTTCGGACTGCATCCCGACAACCGCGACCAGGGACCGCTCGCCCCTTCGGCGGCGCAGGCACCCGCCTTCACCGGCGGCCTCGTCGGCGCGTTCTCGTACGACCTCGCACGGCGGATCGAGGACCTGCCTTCCACAGCCGCCCCGGATCGCCCCTCCGCAGATCTCGACCTGCGCCTCGTCGACACGGTGCTTGCCTGCCCCCCGGGCGACGGCCCGCCCTTGCTGCTGCATCGCGACCTCGGCCGTCCGACGCCGGACCTCGACGCCCTCGCTGACCAGGTCCGCTCGCGGGCAAGGGCTGCCGCCGAGGTGCCCGCTCCCGCACCGCGGGCCGCGACCACCTCACTGCCGCACGACCGCCATGTCGCCGCCGTCCGCGCCGTGCTGGAACACATCGCCGCCGGCGACACCTTCCAGGTCAACGTGACCCAGCGCCTGTCGGCCACGTTCGACGGCGACGTCTGGGCGCTCTACCGACGGCTGCACGACCAGAGTCCCGCGGCGTACGGCGCCGTCCTCCCGGCCCTCGTGGATGGCACGGCGATCGCCTCGATCTCGCCCGAGACGTTCCTCGGTGCCATCGGGCGCAACGTGACGATCCGCCCCATCAAGGGCACGCGCCCCCGGCATGACGATCCTGCCGCCGACCAGGCCGCAGCCGACGACCTCGAGGCCTCGCCCAAGGACCGCGCCGAGAACATCATGGTCGTCGACATGGAACGCAACGATCTCGGACGCGTGTGCCTGCCGGGGTCGGTGCGCGTGCCGGAACTGCTGGCCGTCGAACGCCACCCGACCGTGTGGCACCTCGTCTCGACGGTCACCGGGACGCTGCGTCCAGAGGTCGGTTGGGGCGGGCTCATGCGGGCCACCTTCCCCTGTGGGTCGATCACGGGCACCCCGAAGGTCCGGGCCATGCAGTTGATCGAAGCGCTGGAACCGGTCCGGCGTGGCTGGTACTGCGGGGCGCTGGGGTTCCTCTCCGCAGGCGGCATGTCGACGTCGGTCTCGATCCGGACGGCCGTGCTGCATCCCGACGGCCTCGTTGACCACGGGGCGGGCGGCGGCATCGTCGCCGACTCCGACCCCGAGGCCGAATGGGTCGAGTCCTTGGACAAGGCCGCAGCGTTCCTGCGTGCCGTCGGCGCATCGCTGCCGGACTGAGCCCTACGGTCACGACCCTGCGCATCCCACCGGAGACCACGTGACCCGCACCGCATCGATCGACGGCGCCCTGGTTCCCGCGGCCGAGGCGACCATCTCTGCGTACGACCGCGCCTTTCGTTCCGGCGAGGGCGTGTTCGAGACGTTCCGTGCCTACGGCCGTCACGTGTTCCGTCTGCACGCCCACCTCGAACGGGCGATCAGCGGGGCCGGCGACCTCGGCTTCGACCTGCCGTCACGCGACCTGCTGGCGTCCTGGGTGCAGGCTGCCGTCGACGACAACGTGGCACCCGATGCCACGGCAGCAGCCCGACTGGTCGCGACGCCGGGAGACATCGACCCGGACAGCCCCTTCCCGGGCACCGGCGTGGGCATCCCCCGCGTCGTCGTCACCATCCACGACCTGGCGATCGACCCAGCGGCAGCACGTGACGGGATCCGCGCGATTCTCGTCCCCTGGGGACGCGAGGCCGCCCACGTCAAGTCCGTGTCGTACTTGCCGTCCTCCATGGCAAGGCGCGAGGCCCGTCGACGGGGCGTCGAGGACGCCCTGCTGACCGATGCCGCCGGACACGTGCTCGAAGGCGCCGCCGCGAACCTGTTCGCCGTGGTGCACGGCGTCCTGGTCACGCCTGCCGTCGACGGGGCGATCCTGCCGGGAGTGACCCGGCA
>CBDTZE010000130.1:0-6180 GCA_965364815.1 uncultured Nitriliruptoria bacterium
CCCGGTCCGTGGCGACGGACGCGCTGGCCGCCGGCACCGAACTGCTGGTCGAGGAGTTCCTCGACCTCGACCGCGAGATCGCCGTGGCCGTCGCCAGGCGCCCCGGCGGCGAACAGGTCCGCTACGCCGTGACGGAGACCGTCCAACGCAACGGCATCTGCACCGAACTGGTCGTCCCCGCGCCGGTCTCCGACGAACTGGCTGCCGCCGCCCTCGACCTTGCCGGACGACTGGTCGACCACGTCGACGGCACGGGCATCGTCGCCGTCGAACTCTTCGTCGCTGCCGACGGCCGACTGCTGGTCAACGAGTTGGCGCTGCGGCCGCACAACTCCGTGCACTGGACCATCGAGGGCGCACGCACCAGCCAGTTCCAGAACCACGCCCGCGCGGCGCTGGACCTGCCGCTGGGCGACGCTTCGATGACGGCCCCCGCCGTTGCCCTGGTGAACGTGCTGGGCCCGGCCGACGGCTCCGACCCTCGGTCCCGGCTGGCCGAGGCACTTGCGGTCGAGGGCGTCGCCGTCCACCTGTACGGCAAGGAGTCCAAGCCCGGCCGCAAGATCGGCCACGTCACCGCCGTCGGCGACGACCTGGCCGAGACCCGCGAACGTGCACGCGAGGCGGCCCGCCGCCTCACCAACGAGGAGCAGTGGCATGGCTGACCAGACCGCACCCGTCGTCGGCGTTGCGATGGGGTCCGACTCGGACCTCGACGTGATGCAGGCCGCCGTTGACGTCCTCGAGGAGTTCGGCGTCCCGCACGAGGTCCGCGTCCTCTCCGCCCACCGCCGTCCGCACGAGATGCTGGACTGGGGCACCGAGGCCGCCGGCCGCGGCATCAAGGTCATCATCGCCGGGGCGGGCGGGGCGGCCCACCTTCCGGGCATGCTCGCATCCGTCACGTCCTGCCCGGTCATCGGCGTGCCGGTGGCACTGCGGCAACTCGACGGCATGGACTCGCTGCTGTCGATCGTGCAGATGCCGCGGGGCGTCCCGGTTGCCGCCGTCGCGATCGGCAACGGCCAGAACGCCGGCCTGCTGGCCGTGCGCATGCTGGCGGCCGCTGACGACAGCCTGCGCGCCAAGTTGGACCAGCACCGCCTCGACATCGCGGAGAAGTCCCGCGACGCCGACCGCCGCGTCAGCTCCAAGGCCGACAAGAACAACGGCCCCGGCTTCCACGCCTGAAGATCCGACCTCGACGCCGTCGAGGTTGCGTGCAGCCTCGCGGACGCATACGGCCCTCAGCCTGCACACAACGCTGTCGTCGAGGTTGCGTGCAGCCTCGCGGACGCATACGGCGCTCAGGCTGCACACAACCGGGGCGTGACGGTCAGATGTTGGCGGCGATGTCCTTGCGGAGCTGCTTGCCCCACCAGCTGATCTTGCCGGCGCCGGCGTAGGCAGCCGCGCGGGCGTCCTCGACCGACGCGCCCCGTCCGACGACGTTCAGCACGCGGCCGCCGTTGGTGACCAGGGTGTTGTCGGTGTTGACCAGCGTGCCGGCGTGGAAGACGGCCTCGACGCCGTCGATGGCCTCGGCCCGGTCGACGCCGGTGATGGCCTTGCCCTTGCCGTACTCCCCCGGGTAGCCCTGTGAGGCGAGGACGACCGTCACGAACGCGTCGTCATGCCACGACACCTCGACGTCGTTGACGCCACCGGAGCCGGGCGAGCCGACGGCGGAGGCGTGGAGCAGGTCGCCGAGGTCGCTGGCCAGCGACGGCAGGATGACCTGGGTCTCCGGGTCGCCGAAGCGGGCGTTGAACTCCAGCAGTTGCGGACCGGTCGCCGTGTCGACGAGGCCGGCGTAGAGCAGCCCGCGGAACGGCGCCCCGCGCTTGGCCATCTCCCGCAGGACGGGACGGAAGATCAGGTCCTTGAGGTGGTCGACGTCGCCCAGGCCGAAGCCGGGGACCGGGGTGAAGGCACCCATGCCGCCGGTGTTCGGACCCTCGTCGCCGTCCAGCGCCCGCTTGTAGTCCTGGGCCGGGGAGAGCAGGACGACGTCCTCACCATCGCAGACGCCGAAGACCGAACGCTCGGGCCCGTCGAGGAACTCCTCGACCACGACACTGGCGCCGGCGGCACCGAAGCGACCGTCGACCAACGCCTCGCGGATGGCGGCGCGAGCCACCTCGATGTCCTCGGAGACCGTCACGCCCTTGCCTGCAGCGAGGCCGTCCGCCTTGACCACGTAGGGGCCGCCGAAGTCCGCCAGGGCGGCCATGGCCTCGTTGACATCCGAGGTCTGGACCCAGGCACCGGTCGGCGCGCCGGAGGCCTGCATGACCTCCTTGGCGTACGCCTTGGAGCCCTCCAACTGCGCGGCGGCGGCAGACGGCCCAAACACCGCGATGCCACGTTCGCGCAGGACGTCGGCGACGCCGGCGACCAGCGGAGCCTCGGGCCCGACGACGACCAAGTCGGTGCCCAAGGACTCGGCGAGGGAGGCGACCGCATCGCCGCTCTCGATGTCGACCGCGGGGTGGATCGGACCAAGCGCCGCCAACCCCGGGTTGGCCGAACCTGCAGACTCGACGCGATCCACGGAAGGCGAGGCAGCCAAGCGCCAACCCAGCGCGTGTTCGCGGCCTCCGCCGCCCAACACCAGCACGTTGCGTCCCATGGATTGCCCCTGCGTGTCGTCGAGCCGACGACCCTAATCCGGGCCGGTCAGCAACTCGGATCGCGTCAGGAGACCCGCTGCCCCAGGGCGACGAGGTAGCGCATGTGGTGGATGCACGTGCCGTCCTCGCGGACGTCGTGCTCGTCGATCGCGGCGACCAGCGCGGCGCGGGCCTTGTCCCACGTCCCCGACGCCTCGAGGGCGTCGCGCAAGGCCATCCACGGGCCCGACGCCGTGAGGAGCCATTCCATCATGGCGTCGCGGTCGGCGAACTCCCAGTAGAGATCGTGCTTGTCGACGCGGTCGATCTTGAAGCCCGCTGGGTGGAACCGGGCGCGCAGTTCGTCGGGGTCGCCCCACTCGGTCGGCGATCCGATGCCTGCGGGCGACTCCGGGAGGAAGGTCTTGAGGACGTCGAAGGCCGGTTCCCCGTTGCGGTCCCAGACGGCGACGGCGAGCGTGCCGCCGGGGCGCAGGACGCGTGCCATCTCCGCAGCGACGACGTGGGGACGGGGCGCGAACATGTGCGCGAAGCACGACGCCACGACATCGAACGACGCGTCGTCGAACGGGAGGTCCTCGGCATCGCCGACGTGCAGGTCCAACTCGACCCCGACGGCCTTCGCGGCCGTGCGCGCGTCGTCGAACCACGCGTCCGTCAGGTCGATCCCGGTGACGTCGCCGCCCCGCAGTGCCAACTCGACCGAGGTGTTGCCAGAGCCCACGCCGATGTCCAGGACGCGGTCGCCGCCCCAGACCTGCGCGGCGTCCACCAACTCGACCGAGGCCGGCTGGAGACGCTCCGCGATCGTCGGGTAGTGCCCCGCGCTCCACATCTCACGCGCGCGGCTGCGCATGGCCTCCAGCGCCGCCCCGTCGGGGCCCGGTGCGTCGGCCATCGCCGTCAGCCGCGGGTGAGGGTCTGCGAGCGCTTCGGCCCGACGGAGACCCAGGTGATTGGCACGCCTGCCTCTTCCTCGAGGAGGTTGACGTAGTCCTTGGCGGCCTGCGGCAGATCGGCGTAGTCCGTGATCTGCGTCAGGTCGTCCTTCCAGCCCGGCACCTCGGTGTAGATCGGCTTCGCGTGGTGGAAGATCGTCTGGTGCGGCGGGAAGTTCCGGTACGTCTCACCCTGGTACTCGTAGGCGGTCGCGACCTTGAGGGTGTCGAACTCGCTGAGCACGTCGAGCTTGGTGAGGAAGATGTCGGTCATGCCGTTGACGCGCTCCGCGTACCGAGCCAGGACGCAGTCGAACCAGCCGACGCGACGACGACGACCGGTGGTCGTGCCGTACTCGCCGCCGACGTCGGTCATGCGCTCACCGATGTCGTCGAACAGCTCCGTCGGGAACGGCCCGGCACCGACGCGCGTGACGTACGCCTTGGTGATGCCGATGACCTTGTCGATGTGCTTCGGCCCGAGGCCCGCGCCGGTGAGCGCCCCACCCGCGACGGGGTTCGAGGACGTCACGAAGGGGTAGGTGCCGTGGTCGAGGTCCAGGAGCGTGCCTTGGGCACCCTCGAGGATGATCGAGCGGCCGGCCTCCAGCGAGGAGTGGATGAGCTCGGTCGTGTCGACGAGGCAGCCCTTGAGGCGCTCCGCGTACCCGAGATACTCGGTTGCGATCTCGTCGGCGTTCATGGGGAGACGGTTGTAGATCTTGGAGAGCTGCTCGTTCTTGTGCTCCAGCACGGCCTCGAGCTTCTGACGGAAGATCTTCTCGTCGAAGAGGTCCTGGAAACGCAGGCCGACGCGGGCGGCCTTGTCGCCGTACGCCGGGCCGATGCCGCGCTTGGTGGTGCCGAGCTTGGCCTTGCCCAGGCGACGCTCGACCAGCATGTCGAGCTCACGGTGGTAGGGCATGATCAGGTGGGCGTTGCCCGAGATCTTCACGCGACCGAACGCGTCGAGGCCACGCTCCTGCAGGCCGTCGAGCTCCTGGAGCAGCACCTTCGGGTCGATGACGACGCCGTCCGCGATGACCGGGGTCACGTGCGGGTACAGGATCCCCGAGGGGATCAGGTGGAGCTTGAAGACGTCCTCGCCCACGATGACCGTGTGGCCGGCGTTGTTGCCGCCCTGGTACCGGACCACGAGGTCCATGGAGTCGGCCAGCATGTCCGTGGCCTTGCCCTTGCCTTCGTCGCCCCACTGGGCGCCGACGATGATGGAGGCGGGCATGGCAGGTCCTTCGCGAGGTGGGCGGGGGCGGTCGCGCAGGGCGCAACCGGGGGTACGAGGACCAAACGCGGTCCGGTTGCCGTGTCCCTTGCGGGAACTGACGGCAACCGTGATCTGACGATACCGACCTCCCGGCGCCCCGTCGCTTCGCGTCGCGTACGGGGCGCACGCCCTGGATCCACCTCGCCACCGGTTCAGGCCAGGTCATCCCCGGCGTCGAGGTCGGACGGGGCGAGGTCGAACGGGGCGAGGTCTGGGTCGTCGAGGTCGAGCGGGCCGGCGCTGGGCGCCGCCGCGGCCGGGGCGGACCTGCGGGCGCTGCCCACGGCGGATCCGACCAGGACGACACCGACGAGGACCAGCAGGATCGGCCAGCCGATGCGCAGGCTGTCGATGCTGCCGAAGCCGCCGAACGCTCCGAGCAGGCCGAGGGCCACCAGGGCGGCGCCACCGGCGAAGGAAAGGGGATCAAAGGGATGGCGCTGCATCAGCGGACCTCCACGCGGTCGATGCGAATCTCGCCGAGGTCGGCAGAGATGGTCAGGTCAAGGATCGGGGCGCCGGGGTCTCCGGCGAGCGTCGTGGTCAATGTTCGGTCGAGGCCTTCGAGGTAGGACTCCTCCGTGCCGGAGACCTGGATGGACCCGGCCCGGACATGCGCATCGATGCGCAGACCCCAATGGGCTGGGACCAGGATGCGGATCTCACCGGCACCGACGCGGAGGTCGGCGGAAGGCGACAGGTCGGCCGGCAGCACCTCACCATTCTCGTCGAATGGCTCCTCGCCGAAGGCCACTTCGGTGAAGTCGACGAAGAGCTCACCGGCGAACAGCTCCTCGACGATGGCGCCCTGGCCGGGGTAGGCGAGCACCCGACGCTCGCCGACACCGGCCTCGAAAGAGACGCCGACGCGGTCAGCCAGCGAGCTCACGACGAGGACCGGGACCAGCAACGCACCGACCAGCAGCAGCCAACGTGCACGACCGATGAAGGCGCCGGTCAGCAGTCCGAGGCCGACGATCGCCATGGCCACGCCGACGATCCCGGCGAAGGTCACGTTCTGCCCGACGGTCGCCTGGTTCCAGAGCGCCGCCCCGCCGACCCACAGGACCGCGAAGCCGAGGGTGAGTCGGCCGAGGACGGACCGTTCCCGGACGCGCCGTGGGGCTCGGGCCGACAGGGGCCGCCCCGGGGCCACCGGAGCCGTTGCGTACGCAGCACCCGGGACGTCCCACGGGGCGGGGTCGCCACCCACGGAACGGGCATCCGACGGCAGGGCGTCCGTCGGTGTCGCGTCCGACGGCACAGCGTCCGATGGCACGGCGTCCGCGGACGGCACGGCGCCCGAGGGCGCGGCGTCCGCTGC
>CBDTZE010000131.1:0-6173 GCA_965364815.1 uncultured Nitriliruptoria bacterium
TCGACGGCGTCCTCGCCAACCCGACCCGGATCGGTGTGGTGGATGTGCTGGAGGCCATGGGCGCCACCGTCACCGTCGGCGACGTCGAGGAGGTCGCCGGTGAACCCGTCGGTCGCCTGACCGCCTCACCGGGTGAGGTTCGCGGGGGAGCGGTCGTCGCGGGCAGGACGGTCGTCGATGCCCTCGACGAGCTCCCGATCCTCGCACTCGCCGGCGCGCTGTCGGTCGAGGGCCTCGAAGTTCGCGAGGCGGAGGAACTGCGGGCCAAGGAGTCCGATCGGATCACGGCGACGGCGCGTGCCCTTGGCGCTCTTGGCATCACCGTGCAGGAGCGCCCCGACGGTTACCTTGTGGAAGGCTGCCAACGCCCCGGCCCCGGCACCGTCCACGCCGGCGGCGACCATCGCATCGCGATGATGGCCTGCATTGCCGCCACGCTCGGCACCGGCCCCGTCGAGGTGACCGGTTTCGACGCCGTCGCAACCTCCTATCCAACTTTCCTCGAAGACCTCGCGCGCCTCGGTGGCGCAGCCGAGATCCTCGAAACCGACTGAGAGCCAGGCCTCCCATGTCCAGCAAGTTCCCGTCATCTGAGCCCCTCGAGGCCCCGGAGCGCACCCAGCCGGTCGTCGTCGCCATCGACGGCCCGGCCGGCTCCGGCAAGTCCACCGTTGCCCGCAAGGTCGCGCGTGCCCTCGATGTGCCACACCTCGACACCGGCGCGTTCTACCGAGCCGTCACGCTGGCGTGCCTGCGCGCCGACGTCGCCCTCGACGACAACGACGTCTGTGCGGCGATCGCCAACGAGGTCGTCGTCACGCGCCCAAGTGGTCGGACCCACCTCGACGGTGAGGACGTCGAGGACGAGATCCGGACACACAAGGTCACGCAGGCGGTCTCGGCCGTCTCCGCGAACCCCGGCGTGCGCGACGCCATCACCCCACTGTTGCGCCAGGCCGCCGAACGCTCCGGCGGCGTCGTCGAGGGCCGCGACATCGGCACCGTCGTCCTGCCGGAGGCCGACCTCAAGGTCTGGCTGACCGCCACGGTCCAGGAGCGATCGCTCCGGCGCGCCAAGGAACTCGGCGACCGTGACCTCGAGGGTGTCGAGGCCGACGTCCGTCGTCGGGACGACGAAGACACCAACCGTGAGCACTCGCCGTTGGCCAAGGCGTTCGACGCCTGGGAGTTGGACTCCACCGACCTCACGTCGGAACAGGCCGTCGCCGCGATCGTCGAGCGCGTCCGTGCGGTGCGGCCCGAGGCCGTGCCACGGGCCATGCGACCGCTGGTCGCCGTTGTCGGTCGCCCGAACGTCGGCAAGTCGACGCTGGTCAACCGGATCCTGGGACGTCGCGTCGCGATCGTCGAGGAGAAGCCGGGCGTCACGCGCGACCGCACCGAGCACGACACGTCCTGGCGTGGCACCCCCATCACGGTCACGGACACCGGAGGCTGGGAGCACGCAGCCACGGGCATGAACGCCAGCATCGTGCGCCAGGCCGAAGCCGCCCTCGACGTCGCCGACCTGGTGCTGTTCGTGGTCGACGTCACGGTTGGCATCCTGGACGACGACGAGCGCTACGCCAAGATCCTGCGCAAGGCCGGCGTGCCGGTCATCCTGGTGGCGAACAAGGCCGACAACCCGGACCGCGTCCTGGAAGCCGTCGAGCTCTATGCGCTGGGCCTCGGTGAGCCGCGCCCCGTGTCCGCACTGCACGGCAACAAGGTCGGCGCGCTGCTCGACGAGGTCGTCGACCGACTCCCGGACCACCCCCGCCGCGGTGCCAACCGGCCCGAGGACGGTGGCGATGTCGTGGCTCGCGTGGCCTTGGTCGGCAAGCCGAACGTCGGCAAGTCGTCCCTGTTCAACCGGATGCTCGGCGAGGACCGCTCGATCGTCGACGCGACGCCCCACACCACGCGCGACGCGATCGACACGCGCCTCGAGATCGACGGTGAGGCGTGGGTCTTCGTGGACACCGCCGGCATGCGTCGCAAGTACCGCAAGGGCGAGGAGACCGAGAAGTACTCGGTCGACCGCACGCGCATGGCGATCGAGAGCGCCGACCTCGTCATGTTCCTCATCGACGCCTCCGAGGAGATCGGCGAGCAGGAACAGAAGTTGGCCGCGCTGGTGCGCGACGCCGGCCGTGGCGTCGTGCTGGTGCTCAACAAGTGGGACCTGGTCGACGAGGACCGTCGCGCCGAGGTCGAGTCCGAACTGGACCGCCTGCTGTACTTCGCGGCCTGGGCGCCGCGGGTGAACGTGTCGGCCCTGACCGGGCGTGGCGTGCGTCGCCTGTTGCCACGCCTGCGCGAGGTCAACGAGGCCTACCGGACCCGCATCCCGACGCGTGTTCTGAACTCCTGGCTGCAGGACACCATGGAGAAGGTGCCGCCGCCGACACGCGGTGGCCGTGCCACGCGCGTGAAGTACGTCACCCAGGTGCAGTCCGCCCCGCCGGTGTTCGTGGCCTTCACCAACGGGCATCTTCCGCCTGCCTACGGCCGCTACCTCACGCGTGAACTCCGGGCGTCGTTCAACTTCAACGGGACGCCCATCGAGCTCGCCGACCGACCGCCACCGCCGCGCGAGTGATCAGGGCCTGACGCTGCGACGAGCAGCCACCGGCCGCCGGGGCCGCCCTTTGGGTCGCGTGCGCGGTCGGGGGGTACCGTCGCGCGCCGCGGTGCATGTCGGCAACGACACGCGAAACCCCCACGCCGGTGCAGCATCTGCCGGTCGTACGCGAAGCAGTGACAACGGGCTGTGGCGCAGCCAGGTAGCGCACTCGTCTGGGGGGCGAGGGGTCGCCGGTTCAAGTCCGGCCAGCCCGACCAACACCGCAGGGACCGACCATGTCGGTCCCTGCGGCCGTTTGGTGCCGTTGACTGGTTGGCTTGGCGTCCCACGACCCCGGATCAGACATGCGACTTTTCGACGCGGGCAAGCAGGCCGGCGAGGAGATCGTCAGCGACGGGATCCTGACCGTCCCGAACGTGTTGTCGATGCTGCGACTGGTGGCCCTGCCGTTCGTCTACACCCACCTGACGACCGGTCGGCTCACTTCGGGGCTGATCATCGGGTTCATCTTCGGGGTGACGGACTACGTCGACGGGTATGTGGCGCGGCGCTTCAACCAGGTGACGAAGCTCGGCAAACTCCTCGACCCGATCTCGGACCGCTTCTTCATCGTCACGGTCAGCATCGCGCTCGTCGTCGCCGGACTCATCCCGCTGTGGATGGTGCTCGCCGTCATGGCCCGGGACGTGCTGATCCTGGTCGGTGGCGCAGCGCTCATGGGTCGAGGTGTGCAGCCGCCACCGGTCACCCGCGTCGGCAAGGCGGCCACCTTCGGCCTCATGTGGTCGTTCCCGGCCTTCATCCTCGCCGGGATCGTGGGCACCCCCGAGGACCCGAACCAGGCGTGGCAGATCGCTGCTTGGCTGATGTTCTCGACCGCACTTGCCCTCTACTGGCTTGCCGGCTGGCAGTACTTCCAGACGGTCCGGGCACAGTTGCGCGCGGACGCCGCCGCTCCGGAGGCATCCGCCTGACCGCCCAACCGCTGACGGACTACGCTGCGCCGTCCAGTTCCCGCTCACCGATCGAGGCAAGTCACCGTGGCCGACGCGACTCCTGACGACCTTCGCTACACCGCAGAGCACGAGTGGATCCGGCAGGTCGACGGCAAGTTGGTCGTCGGCATCACGGACTTCGCCCAGGACCAGCTCGGGGACGTCGTCTACGTCGACCTTCCCGGTGCAGGCCACAAGGTGGAGCAGGGCCAGCCCTTCGGCGAGGTCGAGTCCACCAAGTCCGTGAGCGACCTCTACGCGCCGGTCTCCGGCACGATCGTGGAGCGCAACGAGGACCTCGAGGACCGGCCCGAGCTCATCAACGCCGACGCCTACGGCGCGGGCTGGCTCGTGAGCATCGAGCCCGATGACCCGGCCCAGTTCGAGACACTGTTGGACGTCGCGGCGTACCGGTCGCTCCTTGACTGATCGGGCCGTCGTGCGCCGTGTCGGGGACGACCGCAAGGGTCGCTTCTACCGGGCACTGACGATTCGCACCGTTGCTGGTGGGCTGCGTGCGACCGGTGCCAAGCTTCGCGTCTTCGGTGAACTGCCACCCCCGGGCAGCGTGATCGCCTTCCACCACAATTCCCCGGTGGATGCCCTGGTCCTGGGCATGGTCGCCTGGCGTCAGCAGCATGCGCCGATCGCGATGGTGCACGAGGCCATCTTCCGCGCCCCGGTGGCCGGGACGATCGTGACCGGGGCGGGCATGGTCCCCGTCTCCCGTGGCGACCGCGAGGACCGCAAGGCGGCCTACGACCACGCCCGCGCGCAACTCGCGGCGAAGCACACCATGTTCGTCGCCCCGGAGGCCGGCATCAGTCGCTCCTTCACGGTGCATCCACTGCGGCACGGCGCAACACGCCTCGCCCTGGACGCGGGCGTTCCCCTGGTGCCTGCCGTGAGTTTCGGGACCCAGCGTTTCGGTGGATCGCATGGCCAGTCGTTCAAGCCCCGTCGCGGCATCCCGATCGACGTCCGTTTCGGCGAGGCGATCCGTGAGGAGTCGGTCGAGGCCACGACCAAGGTCCTGCAGGAGACGCTCATCGCCATGCTGGCCAAGACCTTGGACGAGTACCCCGAGGACGGCACCGGCAAATGGTGGTGGCCTGCGGATCGCGGCGGGACGGCACCCACGATCGAGCAGGAGGCCGAGCGCCGACGCAAGAAGTTCGGTGACGATCCGTCCAGCTGAGGCCGTCCATCGGCTGACGTGACGCGTTCGCCTGCGAGGGGGAGGCGTGGACCGTTAGCCTCATCCTGACCTTGAGCCGTCGAGGGGGCCAGACCGTGAACCACTGCCATTCCTGCGGAGCGGACCTGCCCGAGGGGGCGAAGCTCTGCCCCGTCGGAGCCAGTGACTGCCCGATCATCGGTGCGTCGGCGCCGGCATCGTCCGGTGACACCACGGCGGCGATCGACATCGGCGCGATGGATCCGGTCGCAGAGGTCGGCGGCGAGCCGGACCTGGCTCCGGGCAGCGGTGTCCTCGTGGTCGTCCGTGGCCCCAACGCGGGGTCGCGGTTCCTGCTGGACCGCGACGTCACGACCATCGGTCGCCACCCGGACAGCGACGTCTTCCTCGACGACGTGACGGTCTCGCGTCGTCATGCCGAGGTCCGTCGCAGCGCCACGGGCCTCGTGCTCCACGATCTCGGCTCCCTGAACGGGACCTACGGCGCGGGGGAGCGGGTCGACGAGTTCGCCCTGTCGACCGGGGACGAGATCCAGGTCGGGCGCTTCAAGATGGCCTTCGTCGCCTCCGAAGGACCGGGTGCTGACGGTTGAGCCAGTTCACCATCGGGGCGGTCGTCGGCCAGCTCCAACCGGAGTTCCCGGACCTGACGATCTCGAAGGTGCGTTACCTCGAGGATCAAGGCCTGGTGACCCCGGTGCGCACGGATTCGGGCTACCGGAAGTTCAGTGCGGACGACGTCCGACGCCTGCGCTTCATCCTGACCTCGCAACGCGACCGGTATCTGCCGCTGAAGGTCATCCGCGAAGAGCTCGACCGGATGGTCTTCCACCCGGACGAGGCGCCGGACAAGGGCGACGGCGTCGACAACGAACCACCCGTCGTGCCGGCTTCCGTGGAGTTGCCGACCCCGGTCGAGGCGCGCGGCGCCCACGACGGTGAGCCGCGCCGGACCCTGCGGGAACTGGCGGAACACCTGGGCGTCGACGGCCGTGAGTTGCGGGCGCTGCGAGACCACGGCCTGCTGCCGGAGGCCGAGCCGTACGGCGCCGCGGACCAGCGAATCGCGCGCTGGGCGCTGGTTCTGCTGCACGATGGGCTCGAACCGCGCCATCTGCGGATGTATGTCCAGTTCGTCGACCGGGAACTGGCACTCTTCGAGCAGATGATCCAGCCGCTGCTCCGGCAGCGCAACCCGGACTCTCACCACCGTGCCCGCCTGTTGGCCGGTGATCTCGGGGAGTCCTCCACACGGATGCATGGTGCGTTGCTCTCACGCGCGCTCGAGGAGTTGTTGCGCGGATGACAGTGCCACCCAGGACCAGGCGACATCCCGTCGCCGCGGCCGCGCTTGCGCTGGCGGCGGTCCTCGCGGCCGTGCCCGCCCAGGCCG
>CBDTZE010000132.1:0-6170 GCA_965364815.1 uncultured Nitriliruptoria bacterium
GGGCACGCGAGGGCCCCGTCACCAACGACGGTCCGCACCATCCCTTGCCCTTGCCTGCGGATCGCCCCGGGTCCACGGGGCTGGGCAAACCCATCAAGTCGATCACCCACCCCAGGGTTGCTGACCTGCCCATCTGGCTGGCGGCCGAAGGCCCGAAGAACGTCGCCCTGTCGACGGAGATCGCCCAGGGGTGGTTGCCGATCTTCCTCTCGCCCGAGCGCTTCGACGACATGTACGGCGACGCGGTCGCCGACGCGCCGGATGGCTTCGAGATCGCCCCGCCCGTCATGGTGAACATCGCGGACACCGTCGAGGAGGCACTCATCCCCGTCAAGTGGATGCTGGGCTTCTACATCGGCGGCATGGGCGCGGAGAAGGCGAACTTCCACAAGGACGTGATCGGACGGATGGGCTTCGCCGAGGAGGCCGCCGTCGTGCAGGAGAAGTTCCTCGAGGGTGACCGGATGGGCGCCATCGACGCTGTGCCCGACGCCCTGGCCGATGAGATCGCGTTGTGCGGGCCCGAGGGCCGCGTCCGAGAACGACTGCACCGCTGGGTCGACTCGCCGATCTCCAGCATCCTGCTCATGACCCGCGAGCCCGCCGTACTGGCGATGCTCGCCGACGAACTCTCCTGACCGGACAGACCATGGCTGACGAACGACCGCTGGACGACCTGGTCCGCTACGAAGTGGCGGATGGCATCGCCCGCATCACGATCGACCGTGAGGACGCGCGCAACGCGCTGACGTGGGACATGCGTGACCGCCTGGGCGACCTGTTCGAGCAGGCCTCCGATGACCTCGCGGTTCGCGTCGTCGTGCTGACCGGGACCGGCCGGGCCTTCTGTGCCGGCGCTGATCTGCGCAAGCCCCAGCCCATGTCGCCGCGCCCCGACGATGCACCGAAGTACGCCGCCGGCGACGTCACCCAGTTGTTGCAACGGGGCTGGCAGCGCCTGACGTCCACGGTGCTGGACTGCGCCAAGCCGGTCATCTGCGCTCTCAACGGCGTGGCTGCTGGCGGGGGAGCCCAGTTGGCATTGGCCTGCGACCTGGTCATTGCCTCGGACGCTGCGTCGTTGGTCGAGGTGTTCGTCGACCGAGGGATCGTGCCGGACGCGGGCGCCGCGTACCTGGTGACGCGACTGGTCGGCCCGCACCGCGCCAAGGAACTCTTCTTCCTGGGTGACAAGGTGCGGGGCGACGACCTCGCCCGGATCGGCCTCGTCAACCGGGTCGTGCCCGCTGCTGAGCTGGACGCGGCCGTCGAGGAGTTGGCCACGCGTCTTGCCTCGGCGCCGACGAAGGCCATCGCCATCACCAAGCAGTTGGTGAACAAGGCCTACGAGTCCGACCGCACCACGGCTCTGTGGGACGAGGCCGTGGGCCAGGAGATCGCCCAAGCCAGCCACGATGCGGGCGAGGGCGTGCGCGCCTTCGTGGAACGCCGGGAGCCCGACTTCAAGGGCTGGTGAGCGCGGGCGGTCAGCGAAGCAGGCGCCTGAACGCCAGCAACGAGGACGCAGCCAACATGGCGCCCACCCCGTGGAGCACGTGCGGCAGGCCCCGGGCGTGGAGACGGTCGTCGAGACTCGCCAAGGCCTTCATCGCCGTCGGTTTGTGCTGCGACTTCACCACGACATCAGGCTCCAGGAGCCTGGCGGCACGGCGCCCACTCTCGACGGCGCCCTCGATGCTCCAGATGTCGGCTTCGGTCTGCGTGTGGGCCCCGGCCAGGACCAGGTTGGCGATGGACGTCGCCTGCCCTGGGCGATGGGGCTGGGTGTTGGTCGTGGTCACCCACTTGGGCTGTTCGGCTTCGATGCCCTCCGGTGAGAAGGTCCACTCCGGCCACACCTCGGTCCGCAGGATGTGGAAGTCGCGCAGACCTCGACCGTCGTTCGCCTCACGGACCATCGCGTCCAGTCCCTCGGCCGCGAAGATCTGGGCCAGCACCTCGTCGAGGAACTCGTCCTTCGTGCAGTGGCGCAGCTGCTTGCCGTGGACGCGTCCCGGCACCGTCGCGACGCAGGCCGTCCCCGTCCAGAGCGACTTCACGTTGTCGCCCAGGTCGATGCTGGAGGGCCAGGACTGCTCATTGGCGAACAGGGTGATGTTGAACTCTGAGTCGGCGAGCGCGATGGCGGTCCGGTCGCGGGGCCAGGCCATCGACTCGTCGAAGGCGATCCGGAAGGAGACCTGGGTGTGCGGGCCATCCTGCACCAGCGCCGGCAGCTTGCGCAGCTCGCGGTCCTCCTTGAGTGACGGCGTCCGTGAAAGGATCTCCTTGGCTGCGAACGGACTGGTTGCCAGGACGTAGAGGTCCGCCTCCACGGCTGCACGCCCGGCCACCGTGGCACCAGTGATCCTGTCACCCCGGTGGTGGAGTTCCTCCACGGGGGTCTCCCAGTGGAACTCGACGCCCCGCTGCTCCAGGTGCGACACCCACCGGTCGAACCACCACTCGTTGCTCGGTCCACGAAGCAGCGACCAGCCGCCCATCGATTCGTGGCGCCAGGCCGGCCCGTGCTCGTCGGCCTCGTGCTCGTGCGGCGGACCGGAGCGGATGTTGCGGGCAAAGAACACCCCGACGTGGTGCAACGAGGCATAAGGCCAGTCAGAGCCGATCCAGGGCCCGAAGATGGCCTTCCACGTCGCGTGTCCGAGTTCGCTCATGCGGGGCCGCCAGTAGGCCGCCGCGTTGGCTTCCGCGTACTCCTGCTTCGAGCGATTGTTCGACGCCCAGACCTTCAGCAGTCCCCAGACCAGGGAGAACTGGTCGGCTGTCGTCAACCGGAAGGCCCGGCGCAGATCGAAGACGTCGGAGGTCTCGAAGTCGTCCTCGACGTCGTCCGGCACGATGGCGTAGGACATCGGTCGTGACAGCACCCGCTCGTAGAGGCTGCTGTTCTGGTCGAACGGGATCTGCTGCAGCAGGTCGAACGTGTTGTGATACCACGGACCGAAGCCATGCCACGAGTACTCCGACGGCAAGTTGTCCTCCTCGCGCCGGGCACTGCGGAAGAAGCCTCCCGCTGAGTCATTTGCCTCGTAGACGGAGACTCGATGACCGCGCGCGACGAGTTCGTGCGCCACGGTGAGGCCAGCGATGCCGGCTCCGAAGATGGCAACGTGTGACGACATGCGGTGGCCCTCCGGGGGGATCTGTGGGTGGCCGCTCATCACGACCGTCGCTTACAATGCCCGGAGCGCGACCCTTCCATCCCTTGCCATGTCGAGCCGCTGGCCGCCTCCGCGGCCGACTGCCACGCCTCAGACGCGGTGGATCAGCGTCATCGTCGAGGTGCAGACGGGCTCGCCGTCGGCATCGGTCCAAGCCGTCTCCGACACGACGAACGTCATCGTCTTGTCGCCGGACTGCTTGACGCTGATGTCCTTGATGGATCCAACGCCCGTCAGTTCGTCGCCGACCATCACGGGGCGCTGATAGCTGAAAGCCTGCTCACCGTGCAGGATCATGCCGCCGCCCTTCATGAGTTCGGCGATGATCGAGGTGACGGGGTTGTCGTCACCCTCGGCCTCCGGCTGCAGTTCGGGGAACGCCCCGAAAGTGTGCATGACGAAGTTGTAGGTCGGGGGAGTGGGGACCCGTTCGAACCCGGCGTCCGCAGCCGCGGTCGCGTCGTGGAAGACGGGATTGCGGTCGGTGACGGCCGTCGCGAAGTTCATGACGGGGCCGCGCTCGACGACGACCTTCTGGGTCGGCAGCGGGGTGCCCTTGCGATCGAGGACGCTCATGTTCGTCTCCTTCAGGCCTGGGTGGGGAGGGCGGCCGTGGCCTTGCCCTGCACGACGACGTCACCGTCCTGGTTCACCACGCGGCAGTCGAGGTCGACCAGGTTGTGGTCGCCGTCCTTGCGCTTCTCCGTCACCTCGACGTGGGTCGACAGGGTGTTGCCCGGCCACGTCTGCTTGGAGAACCGGACGCTGAAGTCAGCGAGCGCGTCGGCTCCAAGCCAGTCCGTCAGCGCACGGCCCAGGATCGCCATCGACAGCATGCCGTGCCCGAAGGTGCTGGGCATGCCGGCCTTGGTGGCCTTGACCTCGTCGTGGTGCATCGGGTTGTAGTCACCCGAAGCACCGGCGTAGCGGACCAGGTCGGTGCGGGTGAGGCGATGTTCGACCACGGGGGCGGTGGCCCCGACGTCGAGGTCCTCGAAGTGGACGCGGTCGGCTGCCATGGCACTCTCCGGGCGTTTCTGACGGTTCGTCAGATGTGACGGTAGCCCCAGCCCCGCGTGGCCCGGGAATCGCGGCCGGGGTGGCTAGGTTGGATCGTGGTGGCTCGACCTCGAGGCCGCCGGACCAGGAGAACCCATGAGCGCAACGTGGGCCGATGATCTGCAGACGATCCGATTCCGCAAGGCGAATGGGGTGGCGCACGTCACCTTGGCGCGCCCCGATCGGCTCAACGCGTTCGACGGGACCATGCTCCGGGAGCTGCGGACCTGCTGGCGGGCCCTGCGTGCGGACGACGAGGTCCGTGTCATCGTGCTGGACGCCGAAGGCGATCGCGCCTTCTGCACGGGGATCGATCGGGACTTCGCGCTGGGTGATGACCCGGGCGGGCGCAACTCCTCGACCCCGGGCGGCGACGAGGTCACGATCGGGGCGGTCGGAGGACCGTTCCACTTCGACGATCCGGGCGAGTGGTTGGGCCCCAAGGCCAACGATCTTTGGAAGCCGGTCATCGCCGCCGTGCAGGGCATGGCCTGTGGCGGGGCGTTCTATCTCCTTGGCGAAGTCGACGTCATCATCTGCTCGGACGACGCGACCTTCTTCGACCCGCACGTGACCTACGGCATGGCCGCCGTCTTCGAGTCGGTGCACATGCTCCAGCGGATGCCATTGGGCGAGGTGCTGCGGATGCAGCTCACCGGTGCACACGAGCGCATCGGCGCCGCGCGGGCACACCAGATCGGCCTCGTCTCCGAGGTCACCACGGTCGGCGACCTCGACGGGGCTGCCCAGGCGCTCGCGGAGATCATCGCGGCACAGCCACCGCTGGCGATCCAGGCAACGGTCCGGACGATCTGGGCCGCCCAGGACCTGCCACGCCCGCAGGCCCTTGCGATGTCGACGGTCCTGGTCGAGGCGGGCAACACCCAGGAGTCGCTGGACGAGGGACAGGCCTTCTTTGCGTCAGGCAAGCGCATCACCCCACGCGTTCGTTGACCTACCGGCGGGTAGGTCACGGACGGCCCACCTGCGTAACCTGACGGTGCGTCAGATTTGGGACGAAGCGTCCCACCACGCCATGCCGGGAGGCCAGCCGAGATGACCGACACGAACACGCCGACAACCGCGGGCGCCATCGTCATCCCGGAAGCCAGCCGCAGCCGGCGCGCCCCGTCGACGATCGCCGAGTGCGACGCAGCCGTGGCAACCGTGGCGGCCCAGAAGGACCGCTGGGTCGCGATGGATCCGCTGGCCAAGGTCAAGGTCCTCGACGAGATCGTGAACTCGACGATGGACGTCGCGGAGCGATGGGGACGTGAGGAGGCGGAGCTCAAGGGCATCGCGCCGGGTTCCTCCTATGACGGCGAGACCACCGCCTGGGGCCCCTACCCGGTCATCCGTGTCTCTCGCCTGCTCAAGAAGAGCCTGCGGGACATCGCGAAGCACGGGGCGCCGCAACTTCCGGGCAAGCCCTGGGCCCGCCCCGACGGCCAGGTCGTCGTGCCGGTCTTCCCCGCCACCAAGCTCGACCGCGTGCTGTTCCCGATGGCCACGGGCGAGATCTGGCTCGAGCCCGAGGTCAGCCTGGGGCAGGTCAAGCTGGCGACTGCGTACGAGCCCGGCCGCGAGGGTGAGGTCTGCTTCATCCTGGGTGCCGGCAACGCAGGCGCCGTCCCGGTCCTCGACATCCTGTACAAGCTGTTCGTGCACAACAAGGTCTGCGTGCTGAAGATGAACCCGGCCAACGAGGTGCTCGGCCCGATCCTCCAACTGGCGCTGTCGCCGCTGGTCCGGGAAGGCTTCCTGAGGATCGTCTACGGCGGTGCAGAGGTCGGTCAGCATCTCTCGACCCACGAGGACGTCGACGTCCTGCACATGACCGGATCCGACAAGACGCACGATGCCGTGGTGTTTGGTGTCGGCGAAGAGGGCGCACGGCGCAAGGCGGCCGACGAGCCCGTTAACGAC
>CBDTZE010000133.1:0-6168 GCA_965364815.1 uncultured Nitriliruptoria bacterium
GGAGCTCTACCCAAGTGCCACTCGGCGTCAGCGTCGTCGGCGCAGGCCTCCGACGCCCAGGGCGGACAGCCCGGCGAGGAAAGCCGCGGCCGTCGCGCCGCCACCCGTGGCCGGCAGCGGGGCGTGGGCGTGGTCTGCCTCGGCATCAGGTTCCGGGGCGGGGTCAGGCGAGGGCTCGGGGGCAGGCTCGGGCTCTTCCTCCTGGGGCAGGAGGCCCAGGCCGGAGACCGAGTCCACGACCTCGATGGCGTTGCCCGCGGCGTCGAAGATCACGTCGACGATGCCGTTCTCCGTGCAGTACGTGTAGACCGGACCGGAGCGGCCGGCGGGGGAGCCGATGGCGCGTTGGTAGCCCTCGAAGTTCTGGCCGACCAGTGCGTGGACGTCCTCGACCTGCAGGAACGAGCCGTCCTCGACGCACTCATTGGCGCCGTAGACGTTGCGTTCCCACATGCGCAGGTAGTCCTCCGCGCCGTTGAGCATGTCCTGGATGATCCTGTCGCCGGCACCCGGGCCGACCTTCTCCTCGGCAGCCAGGCGAAGCTCCTGGAACCAGTCGGCGAAGAGGCCGTAGTGCGACACGCCATCGGCGATGTCGTACGTCTTCACGCCGGACTGCTGCTGGAAGATCGTCACGTCACCGATCGGGGCCTGCCAGCCCGTGGCGTAGTTGACGGGGACCTTCGGGTTGTCGCGCGGGCCGGGCTGTCCGCCGAGGCCGTTGGTGTCCGCGCCGTAGCCCATGCCGAAGATCGCTCCGGGCGGGGCGTACTGCTCCCACCAGGCGCGACGCTCCGCCCAGTACTCGACGAAGGTCTCGGCACGGTTGGTGCGCGGGGCGACGTGGCCGTCGTTCTTCAGGATGCGCTGGTAGATGACGTCGTTGCCCCAGCTGTGGCTGGAGATGATCGACGGGGTGACGGCCTTGCGGCCCTCGGCCTTCGCGGCGGCAGCCTCTTCCGGGATGAGGACGTTCTCGATGAAGTCCAGCATCTCGCGCTGCGAGAGCGCGCTCATGTGGTCGGGGTCCATGATCATCCCGCGTTCGAACATGCCGCGCAGGACGTGCTCGCCCAGGGCGGTGAAGCCGCGGGTGTTGCAGTGGGGCGCCGGGGGGTAGGCCGGGGCGCCCAGCCCGCCGAGGTTGCCGAACTGGTTGAGGATCAGGCCCGCCAACTGGTCGACCTCGGCGTTGTTGCCGCCGAAGGTCTCGTCCACGAAGTTGGGCTGGGCCTTGTCGTGCTCGTGGCCCTCGTACGGCGAGGGGTCGATCTCTTCGCACGACACCATGTTCCAGTAGTGCTGCGTGAGGCGACGGTTGCCCTGGTTGACGATGACGCCGGTGCTCCCGCCGTCGCCGGTCACGCCAGCAAGCGCGGAGTCGAACTTGTTGAGCAGTTCCATCTGACGGACACCCATGTCGAAGGCCTCGGCGAGGCGTTCGTCGATCTGGTCGGCGGTGCACTGCGGGACGTCGAGGATCTCGCCGCAGTCGAAGAGGGTCGACACCTCGATGCCCAGCACCACGGCCAGGCGACCGTCATTGATGACGCGGCGAGCCTGTGACGGGTCGGTCACGATCCGGAACCAGCCCTCACCGGGGCCGCCGGACTGGGCGTCGATGTAGTCCTGGAGTTCGTGGATACGGATCGCCTGGAGGCGGACCGAGTCCATCTCGTTGCAGGAGTTCTGCTTCTGCGGGAAGACCTCGCACAGGACCTGGTTCTCGACGAACAGGTTGGTGAAGATCCGCAGGCCGCCGTGGTGCGCCCGCTCCAACCACTTGTAGTAGAACTGCTCGTAGACCAGCAGGTCGTTGCGCGGCCAGTAGTTGAACGTCGGCCAGCCGACCGGGTCGTACGGGCCGAAGGCATCGCCCGGACCAGCGCCGCCGGCCCCGGTCTCGAGGACCTGCGCCGTGCTGCGGCCTGCGGCCTGGCAGTCGGGGAGGGCGAACTCCACGCCGTACCGGTGCCAAGGCGAACCGCAGCGGGCGGCGCCGCCGAGGAACTCGAACGCCATGCCGTGGATGTGGGCCTCGAAGAAGCCTTCGACGCGGTCCGCCGGTCCGCGACCGGTCGGCGCCGGGGCGCCCGACGTGCTGGTCGAGACCTCGGGCCAGTTCGCGCAGGCGGTGCCGTTGGCGTCGTCGTCACTGGGGTCGTCGTCGGCGACGTGGTGGAACCGGATCGGGCCGGGGGCACCGTCAGCGCGTGCGGTGCCGTTCTCGCCGTGCATCCCCAGCGTGGGGTCCGCGAGGCTGGTCAGGAAGTAGTCCTGGCCGGCGAGGTTGCGAGCCTTGGCATCACCGCTGGCGGGATTCACCAACCATTCGGCTGCCGTGGAGGGCGTCGCGACGAGGCCCCCGGTGGCGCTGAGGTAGCTGCGGTTGTCCCACGTTGCGCCAGCGTGCTGGGTGTCCGGGCCCAGGTTCTTGGCGAGCAGGTAGGTGCCCAGGTCGGTGGCCTGGAAGTGGAGCGGCGTCGCCGCGGCGCGCTCGCCGAGCGGTCCGGGTGCTTGGCCGGTGGCGCCGTCAGCGACGACCCATCCCTGCCCGACGACCTCGATCGTGTAGCAACCGCTGGCAAGGGCGTAGCGGTCCTCGGGTTGGGGCAGGCGGTCGTTGACGTCCCGGTCCTCGACCATGGTGAACGGGGTCAGCTGTGCCGACGCCCCGGCCTGTTGGGCGCTGGAGGCCGTGGGGACGGCCAGCACGGAGACGGCGAGCGCCCCCGCGAGTCCGGCGATGATCTGACGGCGTGCACGCATGACTGGCCCCTGGCCCCTCGGAGAAGCGCGACAGGCTTGGCCCCTCGCGCGTCCGCAAAGATACTCCCCGGTATCCCGTGACGTCGATGCGGCAAGCGGACCGCGCAGCACGCCGCGCGTGTTGTCGCGGGGGCGCGCGTCGGTCAGGCGACGGGCGGCTTCGCCGACGGGCGTACCGGGCCTTCCTCGGGCCAGGTGCCCGTGGCCTCGAAGTGCAGCCGTCGGCTGATCTGGCGGGCCCGGTCCTTGGCCTCATCCAGGCCGGACTGCTCGGCGATCAGCTCACTGAGTCGCAGGTGCACGGGCGTGGCCCGGACCCATCGCCGAGGGTCGGCATGCTCGATGCGGGTCCGCATCGGGTCCAGTCGATCCGCGAGGTCGGCGGCGTTGCGTTCCAGCCATGCGACCAACGACCTGCGGTGCGCCGGGCTCAACAACGTCAGGGCCCGCGAGGTTCCGTCCCTCGACGTCCAGGTGGCGGCCTGGAACAGGTCTTGTTCCGGGACCGATGCCGCGGAGCGTCCCTTGCCGGCCTGCACGTCGGCCTGACGCTTGGCGATGGCGCGATGCAGCGGGGACAGGCGGTCGAGGTCGCGTTCATCGATGACCTCGCCGGCACGTCCCGGGTGGGCAGCGACGAACGCTTCGGCGTAGGCCGATCGCAGTTGCCAAAGCTGCCTCGACGCGGCCACCAACTGGCCCTCGTCGAGGTCGGCGATCGCGACGCGCCGTCCGTCGGCCAGCATGATCGAGGCGTCCTGGTTGACGTCGTCAGGTTCGAACGTGATCACGGGGCGGTCTCGGTCGGCGGACTGCCGACCGTAGTGCCGTCAGCTGGCGGACTTGCGGTAGATCCGCACGGCCAGCGGGGCGAAGATCGCGGTGATGCCCGCGCACCACAGCAGGGCGATGAAGGCCTGGCCGCCGACGGTCTGGCCGGGCTGGAGGGCGCCCTGGCCCAGGATCAGCCCGCGGCTGGCCTCGGCCACGGCCGTGACCGGCTGGACCTCGGCGAAGGCGCGCAGCCAGCTGGGCATGGTCGCCGGCGGGACGAACACGGCGCTGGCGAAGACCAGCGGGAAGACCGGGAGGAACACGGCGGACTGGACGGCCTCCGGGTTCTTGACCTTGAGGCCCATGGCCGCCATGACCCAGGACAGGGAGTAGGCGAAGGCCAGCACGATCAGCACGCCGGCGACGAAGCTGATGAAGTTGGTCTGGTAGCGGAAGCCGATGAGGAAGCCCACGCAGAGCATCAGGGTCATCACGAACCCGGCGCGCAGGATGTCGGCGAAGGTGCGCCCCGCCAGCACGGCGGCGCGGGACATCGGCAGCGAACGGAAGCGGCTGATCACACCCTTGTTCAGGTCCTCGGAGAGGCCCAGGGCGGTCTGGCCGGCCCCGAACGCGGAGATCTGGACCAGCAGGCCGGGCAGCAGGAAGTTGAGGTACTTGCCGTCCGCGACCTCGGGGATCGAGTCGCCGATCGCCCCGCCGAAGACGTAGTTGAACAGCAGCAGGAACATGATGGGCTGGATCGTGGCGAAGATCAGCAGCTGCGGCAGACGCGTGTTGCGGATCAGGTTGCGCTTCGTGATCACCCACGTGTCCCGAAAGACGTTGCCCGGGTTGACCTCCAAGTGGTCGGTCGGGACGCGGGTGGGGGCCTGGGCGGTGTCGGCACTCATGACGCCACCTCCTCGGAGTCGGGCGCCGTCGACGGGGCGTCGCGGGTGAGGCGCAGGAACACGTCGTCGAGCGTGGGGCGCTGCAGGGAGAGTTGGAGCGGCTCGATGTCGTGCTCGTCGAGGCTGCGGAGGATCGCCATCATCTTCGCATTGCCGCCGTCGGCGGGGAGGACGAACTCGCCGTTGGGCTTCTCGACGAGTCCGGCCATGCCCTCGGTCACGTGGCGTGCCCCGTCGACGTCCTCGTCACGGACCTTGAGCACGATGGAGCTGTCGCCCAAGGCGTCCTTGAGTTCGTCGGACGTGCCCTCGGTGATCAGTTGGCCGTTGTCGATGACGCCGATTCGGTCAGCGAGCTCGTCGGCTTCCTCGAGGTACTGCGTGGTCAGCAGGACCGTCGTTCCTTCGGCGACCAGTTCGCGGATGAGGTCCCAGATGTCGACACGGCTGGCCGGGTCGATGCCCGTGGTGGGCTCGTCGAGGTAGAGCAGGTCGGGCTTGCCGACCAGGGACGCCGCGAGGTCGAGGCGCCGACGCATGCCGCCCGAGTAGCCCTTGGACTGGCGTCCGGCGGCTTCCGTCAGGTTGAAACGTGCGAGGACTTCGTCGCCGCGCTGGCGTGCGTCCTTCTTCGACAGGCCGTACAGGCGACCGACCATCTCGACGGTCTCCGCACCGGTCAGGTAGTCGTCGACGGCGGCGAACTGGCCGGCCAGGCCGATCCGGCGACGGACGTCGGACGCCTCGGTTGCCACATCCAGCCCGGCGACCCGTGCGGTGCCTTGTTCGGGCTTGAGCAGCGTGGCCAGCACGTTGATCAGCGTGGTCTTGCCAGCACCGTTGGCGCCCAGCAGGCCGTACACCTCGCCGGTGCCGATCGTGAGGCTGACGCCTCGCAGGGCGTGCACGTCGCCGAAGCTGACGTGGACGTCGTCGACCTCGACGATGGGAGCGGCGGCCATGGGGGGTCCTGTGCGTTCGGTGGCCGCCAAAGCGTGACGACCACCGAACGAACGTAACGATCTTGCAGATGCTTCCGGGACTCAGCCGGCGTTCACCACGCGCACCTCGGCCCACATGCCCTGGACAAAGTGGGCGGTCCGCCGGCGACGTCCCGTGCTGGTCCATCCCCCGATTGGGGGATTCGTCAGAACAGGACCGTGTGGGCCAGCAGCCCTTCGCCCTGCTCGCGCCCCGACACGATGCGCATGAAGTCGACCGCGTCGAGGTGCAGCGCCTCGCCGGACGTCCCGGATCCCTGGCGGAAGTGACCACCGGCGAGGCCGTCGAGGACGAGGTCGAACGGCTTGCCGTGCTCCGAGGCCCATTGCGCCACGACGTCGGCGACCAGCCGCCCGTCGTGCTCTGCCGTGAACGTGAGTTGCTCCATCCGACCGGTGGCACGGGCAACGTCGACGCGGTGCATCCACGTGTCGCGGGTGTAGATGACGTCCATCAGCCAGCCGAGCTTCATCGGGCCGCCGGAGCCGTCGCCGATGTCCATCCGTCGCGCGAAGCCGGGGGTCTTGCGTCGCGCCTTGACGGCCTTGGGCATGCCCTCCGCCAGGGCGGCGAGGACCTCGTCGGGGGAGAGGTGCTGACGGTCGGCGACCTGGACCGCGTTGATGCCGTCGATGTCGGGGCGGTCGTTGGCCTTCGCCCACTTCTTGCCGGCGAGGAACTGGTGCGCCAACTCGCGCTTGGAGGCGCA
>CBDTZE010000134.1:0-6163 GCA_965364815.1 uncultured Nitriliruptoria bacterium
GCCGCGACGGCGGCTTCCGGCGAGGCGCCGCTGGCCACCTCGACGGCTGCGCGCGTGCAGGCCTCACGGACGGCCGCGAAGCGTTGCTGCCACTGGTCGATCGCCTGCTGGACGGCGAGGTCCGCCGCCTCGAGGGCGTCCTGTCGGCGCGGTCGTTCCTGCGTGGCCCAGTCCGTCAGCGCGCCCCACGATGCTGCGAGGTCGTCACCGGGTGCCGGTGCGCCGAGGTCGGCGACGGCTCCCTGTGCCTGGCGGAGCCGCGACATCGCGGCCTGCCGGTCGCCGTCGAGCTTCTGGCGGGCGGCGGTCGCAGCGGTCATGTCCTGGCGAGCACGACGTTCGCCGGCGCGCGCGTCGGCAAGTGCCTGTTCCCGTTGGCGGGCGGCGGCCAGGGCGTCGTCGATCCCGGCCGGCGTGACCTCGAGTTCGGTCGCGAGGGCGTCAGCCCGCTGTTGCGCTTCCTGGGCCCGCTGGTCGGCGGCGGTCACCTTCTCTGCGGTGCGGGCGACCTGGAGTTCGGCCTGGGTCGCGGCGTCGGCCGTGCGCTTGGCCTGGGCCTGCGCCCCGTCGAGCGCGGCGCGGGCTTCGTCGAGGTCGGACGGGACGACGGCGTCAGGGATGGCGTGCACGTCCTGCCGGCACAGGGGACAGGCCTCGCCCTCGACGAGGTGGTCACGCAGTGCGTGCACGCGGTGGGTGGCCTCCGCTGAGGTGAGCGCGTTGCTGGCGTCGGCGACGGCGCTGGCGGCTTCGTCGGCGAGCTTGCGCCCTTCGACGGCCCTGGTCTGTGCGGCCTCGTGGGCCTCAGCGGCCGCGGATCGGTCGGCGGTCGTTGCGGGGACGGCGGCGAGGGCCGTGACGAGGTGCTGGAGTCGGTCCGACGTCGGCCGTCCGGTCTGCGCGTCCTCGGCCTGTTCGCGAGCAGCGACCGCGGCATCCGACGCTGCCTGCGCCGCAGCGACGCGCTCATCGGCCTGCGTGAACCGGCCAGCGAGCTCGTCGAGGCCGTCGGGCGCCGCAACGGCACCGACGCGTTCGAGGTGCCGTTGGGCGTCCGCCTGCGCCGCGCGTGCGACGCTGCCCGCGTCCTTGATCGCGTCGAGTTCTGGTTGTGCCTCCGCGACGACGGATGCCAACTCCTCCAACGTCGTGCACCGCTGGCGCACCGTGGCGATCGCCTCCGGGGTGACGCCCGCCACACGTTCGAGGCTGGGCTGCAGGCTCCTGATCTCCACGTCGGCGTCGTCGGCCCGGCGTCGGGCCCGGCTGGCGACGTCGCGGTAGACGCCCAGGTCCAGGAGGCGGACCAGGAGTTCTTGGCGTTCACCGGGCTTGGCGTGCAGGAAGTCCTGGAAGGCACCCTGGGGCAGGACGACGGTGCGGCAGAAGTGCTGGAACGTCAGGCCCAGCAGTTCCTCGATGCCGTTGGTCACTTCCTTGGCGCCGCTGGCGAGGTCGACCGGGTCGGCGCCCTCTTCCGTCGGGAGGAGTTCAAGGCGGGCTTCCTTGGTGGTGGCCCCGCCGCCCTTGGTCCGCTGGACACGACGCGCCACGCGGTAGGCCGTGCCGTCCGCGGTGAAGTCCAGCAGGACGCGGGCGTCGCGCATGCCCTGGGAGATCACGGGCTCCACCAGGCGGGCGTCGTCGTACCTCGACACCGACCCGTAGAGCGCGAAGGTCATCGCGTCGACGACCGAGGACTTGCCGGCGCCGGTGGGTCCCGACAACACGAACAGGTCAGCGTCGGTGAAGTCCAGCACCGTGTGTTCGCGGAAGGAGGCGAACCCCTGCAGCTCAAGCCTGGTCGGTCGCATGTGCGTCCTCCAGGAGCTCGTGGAACAGGGTCGTCAGGCGGGGGTCGTCGATGCCCTCCGAGGCCAGGTAGGCCCCGACGAGCTCCACGGGCGAGCGGTGGAACTCCTCCAGCCCCCACGACTCCAGTTCCTGGGGGGCGTCGTCATCGTCGGGGCGTGCGACCGTCACGTCGACGGCGTCAGGCAGGAAGGCGCGGATCTCATCGCCGAGTCCCGCGCGCCCCGCTTCCTCCACCACGACACGCAGCCATGCGTCGTTGAGCGACGGTTCTTCCTCGGCCAGGGCGCGGAGCTGTTCGACCGTGCCCTTGACGGTTCGCAGCCGGCGGCCGGACGTCAGGTGCTCCTTGGTGACCTTCGCGGGCAGGCCGGGTTCGACGTCGACCAGCAGGACGCCGCGGGCTTCGTCCATCTCACCGAAGTCCAGCGCCAACGGGGCGCCGCAGTACCAGGTCGGTGCCGGGGCGGGCAGCTTGTGGGCCCGGTGCAGGTGCCCCAGGGCCACGTACGACGCCGTCCCCGGGAAGGCGGACGGAGGCACGTGATAGTCGAAGATGGTGTGGGCAGCCCGTTCTCCGCCGCCCAGCACCGGCGCCCCGCCGGTCACCGTCAGGTGTGCCAGCACGACGTTCACGGCGTCGTCCGTGAAGCCGCGGGTGAGGGCGTCGAGGATGAGGCGGACCCGCCCCGTGTACGACTGCGACGCCTGGTCGGCGTCCTTGCCCATGAGGTCTGAGGCCCGCACGATCCCTCGCTGGGAGAGGAACGGGACCAGCGCGACACGCAGGGGATGGCCAGCGCACGTCAGTTCGAGGACGCCGCCCTGGTCGGGGCGCGCCAGCTCTGCACCCGTGTGGATGTTCGTCAGGCCCAGCAGCGGACGCACGGCCTGCAGCCGGCGCCAGTTGTCGTGGTTGCCGGAGATCACGACCACGTGCTCCACGGTCCGCGCGAGTTCGAGCAGGGCGTGCCAAACGACCTGCTCCGACTCCGCAGTCGGGGCGCCGGTGTCGAACAGGTCACCGGCAACCAGCACGGCGTCGGCGGCGGTGCGTTCGGCGACGTCGCGGATCTCTGCGAGCACCTCGCGGTGTTCGTCCACGCGTGTGCGGCCGCGGATCGTGCGGCCGACGTGCCAGTCGGAGGTGTGCAGGAGCTTCATGGCCACGAAGCTACGACGAGGGTGCGACACGGTGGCGCAGCCGGACCGCACAGGCTGCCCCGACCGGGCCGCGGGACTGCCCGGTCAGGACAGACTCGCACCGGCATCGGGACGCAGGGGCCGTCAGCCGGAGAGCCGGGTCCGGCCCGTTCGTAGGTTGGTCAGCAGCCCGACGACCCGGCAGGACCCCGCATGCACGAACTCGACCCCTCCCTCCTCATCGAGATGCAGGCGCGCGGACGATGGGTTGCACGTGAGTGGGTCGTGACCGGGTTCGGACGGATCGCGCTGGGCGTCGTGACGGTTGTCGTCGGCTTCCTGGTGGCGCTGGCGATCGGTGGGCTGGACGGCATCTCCGTCCTGGTGGTCACGGCCATGGTGGCCGGGTGGGCGCTGAGCACCGGTGCCCGCATGGTCGACCAGTTGGTGCAGGTCCGGCTGCCTGGCGTCGGGAACGCGGACGCCGTCTGACCTCAGAACGGGATCGGGTCGCCGTCCGCGTCCAGGGGCTGTGACGTCAGCCCGGAGAAGGGATCGTCCGGATGCTGGCTGTCCGGGGCCGAGCCCTTGGAGAGGTCGGCCTCGCTGGGCCGCGTCGCCCAGGCAGGGAACGGGAACTCCACGACCAGCGGGATCGGGAGTTCCGGCTGGCTGACCAGCATGGTTCCCGGCTTGACGATCGTGGCGCGCTTGCGCTGCGTCGGCGGGAGGAAGCCGTACTCCTCGCGACCTGCTTCGGCCGGATCGAGACGCCCGACGACCTTGATCGCGGCATTGGCGATGATCCGGCGTTCGACCTCGCTGGCGGTCTGCTGCGCCCCGATCAGGATGATCCCCAGGGAACGTCCACGCTCGGCGATGTCCAGCAGGACTTCCTTGATGGGGGAGTGGCCCTCGCGCGGGGCGTACTTGTTGAGCTCGTCGAGGACGACGAACGTCAGCGGACGGGCCAGCCCCGAGCGCTCCTTCTCCTCGAACGTCTGGCGCAGCGTGACACCCACGACGAAGCGCTTGGCGCGGTCGTTGAGGTTGTGGATGTCGATGACGGTGAGCTGAGCCTCCCGGGCGATGCGGTGACGCTCCGGGTTGGCGACGTCCCCGCGGATCAGTTCCTCGAGGTGGCGGATCGAGCCGTGGATCCGGCGAACGAACGCCCCGGACGTCCCGGTCCCGATCATGCGGCCACGCCACGAGTCGTCGTCCTCCTCCAGGACCCGGTCGCCGACGAACTCCATGAGCTCGCGGAACGTCGACAGGGTCTGGCCCTCCAGGCGGACGGCGCCGGAGTCCAGTGGGACGGCCTCGCGCTTGAGCTTCGCGGTGACGTTGTGCACGACCATCGTGTACTGGGCGCGATCGTCCTGGGCGTCGGTGAAGAGGTACGGGAGCATCTCCTCGCGGCAGAAGTCCGCGAGGGTCCAGAAGTAGGACGTGACGCCCTCGGTGCGCGCCCCGGTGTCCGGCACGGCCGTCGAGGCCCCCTTGCGGGGCGGCGCCCAGATCTCCACGGACTTGAACGCGCCGGGCTCCAGCCCCAGGGCCCGGTAGCGGGCACGCTGGCGCTCCTCCAAGGCGGTGTTGTCGTGGTCGAGGAAGAGCAGGTCCTCACCCTTGACGTTGAACACGACCGCCCGAGTGTTGACGGCTTCCGGTCCGAGGACCCCGGAGGTGAACAGGCTGTAGAGCAGGAACGTCGCGTACGACGTCTTGGTCGCCACACCCGACACACCGGAGATGTTGACGTGCGCGCCGCGGCTGCCGTCGAGGAACTCCAGGTTGATGTGGACGGGTTCGTCCTCGCGGGACAACCCAGCCGGCAGGCGCTTCTTCATCCCGTCGAAGAACAGGGCCTGGTCACGCTCGTCGCCGTGGGCGCGGCGGACCTCCTGGCCGGGCAGCGGCGGGACGAAGAGTTCTGGCTCGAATCGCGTGGTCAGCACCTGGGCCGCCTCGGAGATCTCCGCCGGGAGGATCCCCTCCTCGATGAGGAACACGTCGGAGTCGAAGCGGGCTCCCTCATGGCGTGCCCGGACGTTGGAGACGACGCCGTAGATCCGCACGGGATCCCGACCGGGGGGCGTGCGTTCGAGGGCGACGACGTCGTCGAGTTGGATGAACTGGCCCGGGGCCACGGCGACCCAGAACTCCAGCGGGGTGGAGTCCTCCGTGCCGATCACGCGCCCGACGGGCAGCGCGTCGCCTGCGGGCGCCGATGCGATCGGTGTCGCTGCTGCGTCGTTCGGTTCCACGTCGTCTGCCACTGCTGCCACCCCTGTGCCTCGATCCGCAGGCTACGGAGCCGGTGCGACACCGCCCGGCACGTCGTCGCGTCCGTCGCCGAGGCATACCGTCGCGGCCATGACGATCCCCTCCGAACCGGGCATGCCACTGGCACCGCCCGACGACATCGCCACCGCCCCCGCGACGGGGTGGCGATGGGGGCTGCGCCGTTTCGGCACGCCGCGGCAGTACGCGGTCCTGGCGCTGGGGGCGGTCCTGTTGGCCATCGGCGTCGCGACCTCCATCACCGCCGGCCTCGGCGTGGGCTCATGGCAGGTCTTCGAGACCGGGCTCATGGCCACCACGGGCGCGTCCTTCGCCGTGGTCGCGGTGATCGAGTCCCTGCTGGTCCTCGCCATCGCGTGGTGGTGGCTTGGACAGACACCCGGTCCAGCGACGGTGCTGTTCGCCCTGGGCGTCGGGCCGCTGGTCGGGTTCTTCCTCGGCCTCGTCCCAGCGGTGGAGACCGTCGCGGGGCAGGCGGTTCTGCTGACCATTGGGACCGTCGGCATCGGCATGGGCGTCGGCTTCTACATCGGCGCCGCCCTGGGTGCGTCCGCCCAGGACTCCCTGTTCGTCGGGCTGTTCACCAAGTACCGCCTGCGTCCGCGCGACGCGAGGCTGGGGACCGACCTCTCCCTGGTCCTGGCCGGCTGGGCCCTCGGGGGACAGGTCGGTGTGGGCACGGTCGTGCTGACCCTCGCCCTGCCACTGGTCGTCGAGCCGGGCATGCGCGTCGGTGGCCGCCTCGCCGGACTGGCTCCGGACCCCGCGGTGGACCCACGGGCCGTCGTCAGTCCCTGAGTGCCAGCACGTAGCGGAACTCGGTCGTGTTGCTGGGGTCGTGCAGGTCGCGGGTCTCGTCCTGCCGGACGAAGCCCAGCCGTGCATAGAGCCGGTGCGCGTC
>CBDTZE010000135.1:0-6141 GCA_965364815.1 uncultured Nitriliruptoria bacterium
AGGACCCCGCCCGGCCGCAAGGTCCCAGCCAGCGCGTTCCAGTCCATGGACACGTTGACGGTCGACAGCACCATGTCGAAGCGGGCACGCAAGGGCCGCCACGAGGACGGGTCCCGCGAGTCGACGACGTGGTGGGCACCCATGGCGCGGGCCTCGTCGAACTTGCCCTTGGAAGTGAACGCGGTGACCTCACAACCCCAGGCGGCGAGGAACTTGACGGCCAGGTGACCAAGGCCGCCGATGCCAAGGACCGCGACGCGATCCGTCGGCTTGATCTCGTTGTCGATGATCGGCGTGAAGACGGTCGCGCCGGCACAGAACAGCGGACCGACGGAAGCCGCATCGACCTCGTCGGGGATGGGCGTCGCCCATGCCCACTGCGCCTTGCAATGCGTGGCGAAGCCGCCGTGGCGGCCGATGATCGTGGACTCGTTGCCCGGAGACCGGTGGTGCTCGCCGGACAACGACGCCAGGGTCGACAGGTTCGAGGACGAATACCAGCCGATGCCGACACGCTGGCCGACCTCGCGACCGATCGCAGCCTCGCCGACCTCGACGATGCGGCCGACGACTTCGTGGCCCGCAACCAGCGGGTACTGGGCGTTGCCCCAGTCGTTGTTCGCGACCGACCAGTCCGAGTGGCACAGGCCCGAGTTCTCGACCTCGATGAGGACCTCGTCGGGGCGCAGCGCCCCGAGATCGATCTCCTCACGGACCGGATCGGCCCCCGCGGAATGGATCACCATCGCCTGGGCAGTGGTCACGGTTCGGGCCTTCGGTTGCGGTGGGTCAGGCAGCTTCGGCGGTCGCGGACTGCTCCGCGGTCTCAGCCGGATAGCCGTTGGGTGACGGCTCGGGACGCTTGTGGAACGTCGCCTTGCGGCCAGCCCAGATCTTGACGGCCTGCCAGTGGATCGACGCGACGGTACGAATCGTGATCAGCGGATGGGTCCGGCGTGCCCGGCGCAGCGTTGCGGCCGTGAGTTCGTGGCGCTTCTCGACGAGTGTGGCCGACAGGATCCGGTCGCCCGAGGGGTCGTCGACGTCCAACTGCACGGCGAGCCCGGTGCCCGGCTCAGCCTGGGGCGGCCGGATCGTGAACGTGTACTCGTGGTCCTCGACCGGGAGGAACGGCGACACGTGCAGGACCTTGCGGGCCCGGGCGCGGACCTTGTCGCCTTCGAGCGGTTCGAGGTCGTCGAGGATGTAGCTGTACGAGTCACCGAAGGTGTTGTTGACCTCCGACACGATCATGGCCAACTCACCGTCCTCGTCGTGGCAGAACCAGAACGAGACGGGGTTGAAGACGTAGCCGTGCACCCGGGGATAGGTCAGGACGAGGACGCGGCCAGCGGGCAGCACACGCCCCTGGCCGGCGAGGAAGTCGCGCAGTTTGTCCTTGACGGGGCGGGCCTGGGGACCGAAGTGGTCGGTGTCGCGGAACTCGACCGGGGCCTTGCGGTTGTGCTTGAAACCGTCGACCTTCTCATGCAGCCGCCACAGGTCGTCAACGTCGATCAGCAGGTGCCAGACCCGATAGGACAGGTCGTGCTTCTTCGGGAAGAAGCGCTGGTGCGCCACCTTGCCGAGGTAGAGGCCGGAGCCCGGAGCGATCCTCATGCGGCCCACCGGACGCCGAGGTGGCTGGCAACCCGGACCGCCGACCAGAGGCCGTCCTCGTGGAAACCGTTGCGCTGATAGGCGCCGGCGAAGAACGTGTGGCGACGCCCGTTGAGTTCGTCGAGGCGCGACTGCGTGCCGACCGAGTCCGGGGTGAACATCGGGTGGGTGTAGCTCATCTCGGCGATGACCTTGTCGGCCGCGGGGGCGGTCGTCGGATTGAGCGTGACCAGGTAGTCGGTCGAGGTGTCGAGAGCCTGCAAGCGGTTCATCCAGTACGTGAGGCTGACCTGGTCCCCCGGCAGTGCTGCGTCATCGGTCAGCACGTTCCAACTCGCCCACGCCGTGCGGGCCCTGGGCATGAGCGCGAGATCTGTGTGGAGCCAAGCCCGATTGGTCGAGTACTGCCACTGGCCGAGGAGTTGCTTCTCCTCGTGGCTCGGGTCGGCCAACATGGCCAAGGACTGGTCCGCATGGGCGGCCACGACGACCTTGTCGAAGTCGTGGACGTGGTCATCGGCAGTCCGCAAATCGACCCCGTCCTCGTGGCGGGTGATCGTGCGGATCGGCGAGGACAGGTGGATGTTGTCGGCATACGGGGCGGTCAAAGAGGGGATGTACGACGACGACCCGCCGGTGACGGTGCGCCAGGGGTGGTGGGAACGGACCCCGAGCAGGCCGTGGTTGCGGAAGAACTCGAGGAACGTCGACAAGGGGAACTGACGCACGTCGCCCGTGCCCGTGGACCAGATCGCGGCGGCCATCGGAAGCACATACAGGTCGGCGACGATTCCGTCGAGGCGTGCTGCCTTGAGGAACCGGCCGAGCGTCATGTTCTTGGTGCGAGGGTCGTCGACCAGCTTGAGCCCCAACCGGTTGAAGCGCAGGATCCCGGCCGCCAGCTTCAGGCGGTTGACGTCCGTGACGGCGCGGCGGTTGGGGAAGAGTCCCTCTTTGGAGCCGGCGTACTCGAACCCGCTGGCTCGGTCCATCAGCCCGAACGACATGTCCGAGGCCTGGGTCCGCACGCCGAGCTCGGCGAACAGGCGCGTCAGGTTGGGGTAGGTCGGCTCGTTGTAGACGATGAAGCCGGTGTCGACAGACAGCGGCGACCCGTTGTCGTCGATCGTGTGCGTGTGCGTGTGGCCGCCCAGCCGATCTGCTGACTCGAAGAGATGGACCTCGCGTGAGGCCCCACCAGATTCGGGGCGGGCAAGGAGCCATGCAGCTCCCATGCCGGCGATGCCGGAACCGACGACGGCGATGCGCACGAGGGACTCACTTGGGTGGGGAGGGATCACGCACGGTTCGTCACCGGACCACCAGCGGTTGGGCGGCCGGACGATCTGCGCGTACACCACGCCCCATGAAGGACCTCTCCCCCGCCCTGCGCCGCGCCCTCGCGGTCCTGACGGCGATCCGCCTCGTGGTCAACACCATGGAGCGTTTCGTCTATCCGTTCCTGCCCGCGATCGCCCGAGGACTGGGCATCCCGCTGGACCGTGCCGGGCTCCTGCTGGGGGTCCGCTCGGGCTCGTCGCTGGCGATGCCCTTCATCGTGGCCACCGTCGGCCGGGGTGGCCGTCGCCGGCGTCAGATGACGTTCGCTTTGGCGCTCACGGCGATCGGGGCACTGATCGCCGTGGGTCCCTGGGGGTTCGGAGTCGTGCTGATCGGCTGGGCGCTGATCGGGATGGGCAAGCCGACGTTCGACGTCGGGGCGCAGGCCTACCTGTCCGATCGCACCCCGTACTCGGCACGCGCCCGGGTGTTGGGCGTCCTGGAGTTGACCTTCGCCGGGGGCCTGCTGGTCGGGGCGCCGGCAGCCGGATGGCTCATCAGCCGCTGGGACTGGCGCGCCCCGTTCGTCGTGATCGCCGTCCTGGCCCTGTTGGGCATCCCGGTGATGCGCCGCGTTGTTGAGCCCGGCCACCCCGACGGAGGCACAGAACCGACGAAGTTGCACCTGCGATCCCGCGACGTCCGCTTCCTCGCTGCAGTGGCGCTCTTCATGCTGGGGACCGAGGTCACCTTCATCGTGATGGGCGCCTGGCTGGAGGATTCTTTCGGCATGTCCCTGCTTGCATTGGGTGGCGTCGCGGCCGTGCTGGGGACCGCCGAACTGGCAGGCGAGGGCGTCGTGCTGGTTGCCGCCGATCGGGTCGGCAAGCGCAGCGCGACGATCTTCGGGTTGGCGGTCGGCGCGATCGGGTTCGTGCTGGTGGCGCAGGTGGGAACCACCACCGTCAGCGGCCTCGCAACGTTGGCGTTGGCGCTCTTCGGGTTCGAGTTGGCGATCGTGTCAGCGATCCCGCTGGCCAGCGAACTGCGACCCGGGGCGCGGGCGCAGTTCCTGGCCCTCATGGGCACCAGCGTGCTCGGCGGCCGGGCGATCGGCGACCTGATCGGGCCCCGGCTCTACCTCGACCACGGGTTCAGCGCGAACGCCCTGGTCACCGCCCTCACCTACGTGGTGGCGATCGGCGTGCTGTTGACCGCGGTCACCGACGACCGGCCGGTCAGGCCCGAGCCGTCACGCGGATGACGTCGTAGCCCTCGGCCCCGTCGGGGCGCGGGGCGACGTACTCGGGTGACTGCGTCGTGCCGGTGCCGTCGGTGGCCCGGCACTCGATCAGGTGCGTGCCCTCCTGCAGATCCAACGGGGCGACCCACTGGACCCACGCGTCGTCGGACAGTGGCGAGCTGATCTCTGCCTCGACCCAGTCGCCGTCGTTGACGCGAACCTCGACCCGCTGGATGCCGAGGTGGGGCGCCCAGGCCACGCCGGCGACGGGCGTGAGACCGGGGACGATGGTGGCCGAGCGTTGCGGCACGTCGATCCTCGACTGCGTCTTGATCGGTCCTTCCTTGGACCAACCACGAGGGATCCAGTAGCCGTCGAAACCGTCCCACGTCGTGAGCTCGATCTCGGTGATCCACTTCGTGGCCGAGACATAGCCGTAGAGGCCGGGGATGACGAGGCGCGCGGGGAAGCCAGAACGGGCAGGCAGGACCTCGCCGTTCATCCCGACGGCGAGGAGGCAGTCGCGGCCGTCGTAGGCGAGTTCGACGGGGAAGCCGCCGGTCCAGTTGTCGACGGAACGACCCACGATCTGTGCGGCCTCGGGCTTGACGCCCGCCCGGTCGAGGAGGTCAGAGAGCCGAACCCCGAGCCACTTCGCGTTGCCGACCAAGTCACCACCGACGACGTTCGACACGCACGACAGCGTGACATAGGCCTCGACGAGATCCATGGCGAGGATGTCCTCGTAGGTGAACTCGACCTCGCGGTCGACCAGGCCCGTGATCTTCAGCGTCCAGTTCTCGGGATCGATACGCGGGATCGTGAGCGCGGTGTCGATCCGGTAGAAGTCCTCGTTCGGGACGACGATCGGCGTCAGGCCGGGAACCCCGAAGGCGTTGGACGGACCGACCGGCGCGACCTCGGTCATCGGCATCGGCAGGGCGATGGCGTCGTAGTCGATCTTCGTGCGACCGGCCAAGAGCGACCGGCCCGTCGCCGCGGCAACCAACCCTGCGACACCGACCCCGGCCAGGGACCCGGCGAAGCGTCGGCGCGACAGCGCCACGGCGCGGGCGACACCCGGCACGGCGATCTCCGCCCCGTTGTCCTGCGCCTTGCGGATCCGTACGAGGGTGTCGTCCGCTTCCTTGAGCCAGCCAAGGGCCATCCAGCCGAGGCCCGACCCCAGCGCCAGGCAGACCAGCGTCGTGGTCGTGGAGACCAGCGGCTGCATGACGGCAGCGAACAGCCCGAACAGCGTGAAGCCGATCCAGATTCCCGTGCCGGCCCGCTTCGATTCCCAGTAGACGGTCCCGACGTACGCCCCGAACGCCAGCGTCCCGATGAGGGTCGTCAGGTTCAGCACGAACTTGTCGGACGTCCCGAAGGTCCGGATGGCGAAGTCCTCGAGCGCCGGCGGGATGATCGGGATGAACAGGGACCCAACAGCCGTGATCAGGCTGGGCACGCCGGTGATCAGCCCAGCGAGGAACTCCGTGATCCCGAGGGCGAGACCGACCGAGACCAGTCCAGCGACCGCAGCACGGCCCTTCTGCGCGCGATCCATGATGACCCTCCCAGGGTGCTTGCCTGAGGTACGGAACCAACGAGCTTCCGGATTGCTTCCACCTCACGACCCCGAGCGTGCCACGGACCGAACCGCGGCGAGCGCCGCCGCAGCGTCAAGGCCCAACTGCGCCGCCCGACGCAGATAGTCGGCCGCCGCCTGTTCGAGTTGGCCCGTCGCGTCCGTCTGCCACGAGGACGAGGGGGCGACCGTGGTGCCCTTGCGACCGCGAGCGACCAACATCCCGTCGGCTTCCACCTCCCGGTACGCCCGCTGGATGGTTCCGGGCGCGAGGTCGAGATCGGCGGCCAGTTGGCGGATCGTCGGCAGGCGAGTCCCTTGCGCCAGGACCCCGGAGGTGATCAGCGTCACGAGTTGTTCCCGGAGTTGCTCATAGGACGGGACCGGCGAATCCCCGTCGACCTCGAGG